>JBOGLY010000084.1:0-9189 GCA_050746425.1 Acidobacteriaceae bacterium | reverse complement strand
CCGCTCGGCGTGTTGATTTCCTGGCGCGCGATCCAGGACCGCACTCACGAGTTTTATGCGCTGTTGCTGCTCCAGCAAACGGCAATGTATGGCGTCTTTGTCGCGCTCGATCTGATTCTGTATTACGCATTCTGGGAGCTGTCGATCGTCCCGCTGGCCCTGATGATCGGCATGTATGGCCGCAAGAATGGTCGCGGAGCGGCGATCAAGTTTTTCCTCTACGCATTTATTCCATCCGCTCTGCTGCTGGTTGCAATGCTGTGGCTCTATGGTCAGACCGGGACCTTCGACCTGGTTCAGCTTCAGCAAAAGATGCATGGCTGGAACATCGGCGCGCACTCGACTGGCTTATGGCTGGCATCGCTCGCGTTCTTGGTTGCGTTTGCCGTCAAGGTGCCTGTTTTCCCCTTGCATGGATGGCTGCGCGACGGCATCAGCGAAGCGCCGACGGCGGTCATGATGATTCTGGCCGGCAAACTCGGCCTCTATTCCCTGTTGCGCTTTCACGTCGGTCTGTTTCCCACGCAGGCCGCGCATATCGCTCCGCTGATGGTGGCGCTTGCCGTCATTGGAATTCTCTATGGCGCGTTGATGGCCCTGGTGCAGACCGACCTGAAATACCTTGCCGCCTACGCCACGCTTAGCGCCGTCAGTTTCATCGTGCTCGGAATCTACGCTTTCACTGCCGCCAGCATGGATGGCGCGGCATACCAAATCCTGAACGAGAGCATCTCCGCCAGCGCTTTCTTCATGCTGCTCGGCATCTTGTATGAACGCTATGGCACCTACGATATGGCGAGCCTGGGCGGCGTCGCAACGAAAATGCCCCGCTTCTCCATGCTGTTCGTTATTACCGCGCTTTCGTTGATCGGGCTGCCATCGCTGAACGTATTTGTTGGAGAATTTCTCATTCTTAGCGGAAGCTTCCATACCCATCCCGGCATCGTATGCGCCGCCACCGTCGGCGTGATTCTTTCCGCCTCCTACATGCTTTGGATGGTGCAGCGTGTGTTCTATGGCCAGCCGTCCACTGGAGTTGCCGCCTTGTCTACTAAAGATGTGAACTGGCGCGAGCGCGCCGCCATCTGGCCGACGATTGCGCTGATGATCGCAATGGGCGTGATCTCCGTTTTCTGGATGCGAGCCATCGACCTGACGGTGCCCGGCATGGCCCCGGCAAAGACCTCGGCTGAATCCGCGGCCTACACAACAGTGGCTTCAATACCGAAAATGGCGCAAGCAACAACGCGCGCAAAGGCGGGAGGCATGGCCCAGTGAACGCTCCCATGCACTCCTCGATCATTGCCGTTTTTCCCGCGCTGCGTATTCTTCCGGAAATCGTACTCACGGTGACTGGCGTGCTGGTCATGCTGATCGAGGCTGTGCTGAAGCCGCAAACCAGCCGGAAGCCCCTCGGTATCGTGGCCATTCTCGGCACGCTGGCGGCCATCGCCGCCAGCGTCTATCAACTTTACCTCCCCGACGGTACGGCTTTTTTCGGCACCGTCCGCTCCGACGCATTCAGCGTTTTCTTTCATCTCGTCATCGGTGGCATCGTTCTGGTAACGTTGCTGATCTCGCTCGATTATTTCGAAGGTCACACCACCTTCGTCGGCGAATTTTACGCCCTGATTCTTTTTGGAGCGACCGGCATGATGCTGATGACCTGCTCGGTCGAGCTGCTGATGGTTTTCATCAGCCTGGAGATTTCCTCCATCTCTACCTACATTCTCGCTGGATACCGCAAGCGCAGCGCGATCAGCCCCGAAGCATCCATCAAATATTTTCTGTTGGGCTCGTTTGCGACCGCATTTTTCCTCTATGGCATCGCCTTGTGCTTCGGCGCAACCGGTTCGACCAACATCTATGCGATTGCGAAAGGCGTAGCCGGCGGAGCATCTCCACTGCTGCTGACCGTCGCCTTCGGAATGATATTGATTGGCCTCGGCTTCAAAGTTTCGCTCGCGCCATTCCACGTTTGGACACCGGATGTCTACGAAGGCGCGCCCGCGCCGGTCGTCGGCCTCATGTCCACTGCGCCCAAGGCCGCTGCGTTTGCCGTGCTCCTGCGCATTTGCTACAGCGCATTTGGATCGGCCACGCACATTTGGATGCCGCTGATCTGGATCATCGCCGTTCTGTCCATGACCATCGGCAATCTGGGCGCATTGACCCAGCGCAACGTAAAGCGCATGCTGGCGTATTCTTCCATCGCGCACGCGGGATATCTGCTGGTTGCCTTCACCGCGCTCGCTTCCATGGGAATCGCCTCCGCCAGCTTTTATGCTGCCGCCTACGCGGCAATGAATCTGGGCGCATTCGGCATCATCAGCTATCTTTCCGGCTTCAACGAGGCCCGCACCAACATCGCCGATTATGCCGGAATAGCGCGGCGTCATCCTATCGCCGCCGCCGCCTTCGCCGTCTTTTTAATTTCGTTGATCGGCATTCCCTTCACCGCTGGCTTCTTCGGCAAATTCTATGTCTTCACCGCCGCGGTCAATTCCGGCAACGCGTGGCTGGCGGTCATCGGCCTGCTGAACAGCGGCGTGGCCGCGTTCTACTATCTCCGACTGCTCGGCCAGATGTATATGGTGCCGGAATCCGCCGCCGCGGACACTCGCCAGACAGACACAGCACATGCGCGGCCCGCGTTCGCGCTGGGCATGGCAATCCTCGTGCTGGCCGTGTTCATGCTTGGAATCTTCCCCGGCCGCACATTGCAGCTCGCCCGCGCCGGTGCAGCAACCTTTGCCGCGCAAGCCAACACGCCCTCACCGATCGCCACGCTTCAGCGGTAGAGTACCTTCGTCGACCCGGCGGATATTGTTGCCAAGTGGGTTACCTCGGCCCAAAACGAACCTATAAACTTGCTTTCAAACATAGAACAGGTTGATATCATGGGTACATTTTAGTAACCATTCCCCCTGTTTCTTAGGTGATCGCGATGGATATTTTATACGGCACGACCATGGCGGCGATTTTCGCGCTGTGCGTGATCTTACTTTGGACCGCTCGCAGGGTTTTACAATCCTCCCCCCTTACCAGCGGCGAACTATCGCTGACCGGCGTTCAACCGGCGATCGAGCGCAACGACTTTTCCGCCGATCCCAATTTCGCGGATTTCGCGCGGCAGGATTACGAACCGGAATTTGCGCGGATCGACCCGAACCTCATCGATCCTGTTGCCCTGGAGATGATGGCGGCTCAAGAGACAGCGATTGAGCCGGGCGAATATCCCGGAGTAACGCAGATGTTACCACGGGACGAAATCCAATCGATCGAAACGGCCTCCGTCCGGATGCAGCCATTTGAAGCCGAACCTATCGAAGCTCGGCCGGTGGAAGTCGAACCGATGGATCTTCACTTGGCCGTGGAGACCGCGGACAATTCAGACAGCGCGGCGCAGCCGACTGCGAAGCGCGGCGATTGGATCGCAAGACATCTGCCGCGTGGACGACATCATTACTGGCTGGAATGCCTGCTTCTCAGCATATCTGTCGTTGTGCTGGTGCAAACCCAGAGAAGCGCCTCACGTCATCGCGTGCTACATTCTTCCGATCAAGTCGCGTAGAAACTGTTTCATGCGCGGCTCGTTTCATTCTTCGGTCGCAGCGGCGACCGAAAAATCGCGCGTTTTGCTGGCAAACAGCAGGGTCTTCGGCTCCCGCTACGCTTGCTCGGAATGACAAATCTTATGTTTGCCGCAGTCGCCATTTTCCTCTCCCGCCGCCCTGCTTTACTCTTAAGCCTGGGAGAAATTTATGGCAACGCCGATCGAAGCGGCAGTCAGACAAATCAGCATCGCGCATAGCCCGGACTCAGACGACGCTTTCATGTTTTACGGCCTGGCCACCGGCAAAGTCGCCGTACCGGGATACGAGTTCACCCACACGCTGACGGACATTGAAACGCTGAACCAGCGCGCCATGCGCGAAGCCTTCTATGACGTGACCGCAATCTCATTCCATGCATACCCTTATGTGCAGGAAAAATATTCACTGATGCCGTGCGGCGGCAGCGTGGGCGAAGGCTACGGTCCGATGATCGTGGCGAAACGCCGTTATTCTCTGGATGAAGTTCGCCGGGTAAAGATCGCAATACCCGGGCAATTGACCACGGCAAACCTTGTTTTGCAAATGGCGCTTCCGGGCATCGCTACGGAACTGGTTCCCTTCGATCAAATCGTTCCACAGGTGCTTGCCGGCAAATTCGATGCCGGCCTCATCATCCATGAGGGCCAACTGACCTACGCGCGCGACGGGTTGACGTGCATCCTCGACATGGGAACATGGTGGCGCGAACAGACCGGGCTACCGTTACCGCTGGGAGGCAATGCAATCCGGCGCGATCTGGGCACGCCCGTGCATCGCATGATGAATCGGGCCCTGCGCGACAGCGTCAATTACGCTTTGCGACATCGCGACGAAGCGCTTGCCCACGCCATGCAATATGCTCGCGATCTCGACACTCCCTCCGCGAACCGCTTTGTCGGTATGTATGTAAACGAGCGCACGCTCGACTACGGCGAGGACGGAAAAGAAGCGATACGCAGGCTGCTGGCCATGGGGCATGAACGCGGCGTGATCCCTCAGCGCGTCCACGTCGATTTCGCGGAGTAACCAATCGCGAGATTGTCTAACGGCAGATCCCTCCACTTCGCTACGCTACGGTCGGGATGACAATTTGTTCTTGGCAGGATGCCCGGGGGGTCGGAAGACCGCAAGGTCCTTCACTGCGCTTGCGCGCAGTTCAGGACGACAACATCTTCTCTTCTCTGCCGCAGGATTTTAACAAAACCAGATGCTTTCCAATCGCCGACGCGGCGCCTGGCCTTTGCATATTTTGAGGAGTTGCGCAAGTATTCAATGCGATTCAAACTTCAGGGGATTGGAAAGGAATTTCGCGCGAGATTCAATTACAAAACTCTTACACTCGCCGTTTTGCGCCGCTGCTAGCCTTGAGCTAGAGAGAGATTCCATCCCCCGAGGTATTGCGTGGCCCCCTTCTTAAACGAAGCTGTCGAGACGCTTCCAGTCACGACTTCTCCCATTTCCTCCTCCACCGTTGAGACTACCGAGGCCTCGTTCATAGGCTCTCCGGTGGCCGTTCCGTTGTACAAGCCCTCCCAAGCTGCGCACGCGAAACCGGCGCTTCCGGTGCTCGGTCGCGCAACCATGGACACGGGAATCACTCCAACGACCGCCATTTTCCTCGCCATTTTTCACGCTGGAGCGATTGCGGCTTTCTTCTTTTTTAGCTGGAGCGCGCTGGCGGTATTGGCGGTGACCTATATGCTGGCGATCAACGTGGGAATCGGTATGTGTTATCACCGCCTGCTGACACATCGCGGGTACAAGGTTCCTAAATGGCTGGAATACTGCATGGCGATTTGCGCCACGACGGCGCTGGAAGGTGGACCGATCTTCTGGGTGGCAACGCATCGCGTGCATCACCAGCACAGCGATCATGCCGGGGACCCGCACACGCCCACGGAAGGCGGCTGGTGGGCCCACGCCGGCTGGATACTGAAAGGCAAGGCCATGCACACGGAAACTTCATTGCTGGCCCGCTACGCGCCCGATCTGGCGAAAGACCGCTTCTATGTTTTGCTGAGCAAATACCATTGGGTTTCGCTGACTGTCGAGGGGCTTATCCTGCTGGCGATCGGCGGATGGCAGTGGGTGCTGTGGGGAGTATTTCTTCGCGTCACCATTGGCCTGCACGCAACCTGGCTGGTCAATTCCGCGACGCACATGTGGGGATCGCGCCGCTTCCAGACCCGCGACGGCTCTCGCAATAGCTGGTGGGTTGCGCTGCTGACTGGCGGCGAGGGGTGGCACAACAATCACCACGCGCATCCGGTGTCTGCCCGACACGGGCTTGCGTGGTATGAGTTCGACGTGAATTACTACGGCATCTGGCTGCTGAAAAAGCTCGGTCTTGCGCGCAAGGTCAAAGTGGCGCAATTCGACCCCAATGATCCGCGTCCAGCAGGCGTGCACGCCTCGTAAGAAGGCTCAGTTCCCTCCTCTGCCCTTGAAGCCTGACGGTTCGAGCGATTTTTAGCAGAAAATTCGCTCTATACTGCCGTCAGGCTTTTCGTTTGGCTGAAGTCTTTCAACGCTCATGCAAAAAATCACGCGCCGCCGCGGGACCATCGCGTTTTTCATTACACTTGGCGCCTGCCTTGTCGCGCTTGCCATTGCATTGAACGTCCGTTGGGTGATCCTGAACTGGCACGAAATTGTGCCGCTTGTCCTTGGCGTCTTCTTCTTCGGAATTCTGATTGCAGGCGTGGTATTGAACACCATTTTTCTGGTGCGGGAAATACGTCGCAATGAACGGCACGACAGTTTTCTGAATGCCGTCACGCATGAATTGAAAACGCCGATCGCTTACATCCGACTTTATCTGGAAACTTTGCAGCGGCGCGACCTGAGCGAAGAAAAGCGACAGGATTTTTATCGCATCATGATCAGCGATAGCGAGCGACTGCTGGCCACCGTGGAGCAGGTGCTGAAAGCCGGTGAGGTGGGACAGCGCGGGCCAGATGACATTAGTGTTCGCGTGGACCTGAAGGAGATGGTGGAAGATTCCTGCCAGGTGGTGGCGTTGCGGAACCATCTTCCGCACGACGCGCTGCAATTCCTGAACGAAACGGCGGGAATGTCCACGACGGTTGTCGGCAACCCGGAAGACCTGCGCACCGCCATAGCGAACGTGCTCGATAACGCGGTGAAATATTCGCCGAAAAATCCGAAGATTCAGGCGCGGCTCACCGTCGAGCACGATGCCTGGGTTGTTCTGCGGGTCACGGACAATGGGATTGGGATTTCAGACGTTCATCTGAAACGAATTTTCAAGCGGTTTTATCGCGTGCCGAGCATGCCCGTATTGCGTACTAAGGGAACCGGGCTGGGGCTGTTTCTGGTGCGGACGATTGCCCGGCAGCATGGCGGCAATGCCAGCGCCGCCAGCGAGGGTGAAGGCCGCGGCGCAACAATCACGCTGCAATTGCCACGCATACTGCATTCCTAGAGGGTCTCGATGGAACTCGCGAACAAGAATGGAAAGAAGTTGCGCGGCGAAGCGATCGAGCAAAAAAGCGAGGGGAGAGCCGGCCGTCGCATCCTTATCGTTGAGGACGAAGCGCACCTGGCCCAGGGGCTGCTTTTCAATGTGCAGGCCGAAGGGCATGAGGCGGTGGTGGCTAGCGATGGCGAATCCGCCGTCGATTTGCTGCTGGTGCAGGCGCGCCCATTCGACGCCGTAATCCTCGATGTGATGCTGCCGGAGATGAGCGGATTCGATGTGGCACGCGCGATGCGCGCAGCGCAAATTTACACGCCTGTCCTGATTCTGACAGCGCGCGGGAGGCCAGAAGATGTGCTGGAAGGCTTTGCCGCCGGAGCGGACGATTACCTGGCCAAGCCATTCGAGCTATCTATTTTGCTGGCACGTCTGAACAGCCTGCTGCGCCGGTCGCAATGGCTTCGGCCGCAAGCGGCTGGACAGCAGCGCGAGCAAATTGCGGATGGGTACACCTTCGCCGGCAAAACTATCGACTTTTCCATGCTTGAATTGCGCGCCGCCGACAAGCAGGTCCGGCTGACCATGATGGAAGTTGAGTTGCTGCGTTATCTGGTGAGCAATCCTGGCCGAGCTATCTCCCGCAGCGAGATATTGGATAAGGTATGGCACCTGCATGAGGATACTGACACGCGGGCCATCGACAACTTCATCGTTCGTCTGCGACGATATTTAGAAGACGATCCCATCCATCCCGTACATCTACAAACTGTGCGGGGCGTTGGGTATAGGTTTGTGCCGGAATCAAAGGACAACAATAAATAAGCAAATTCGATTTCGGAGATCTGTCCGTTATGAACCGCACTGTTGTCCCGGGAATTACGATACTCCTTACCGCCATCATTGCTTTTGTAACTCCCTGCTACGCAGCTAACCAGATCGTCACGCTCGATGGCAATAGCAAGGGAAGTGTCTTCCAAGGTATTGGCGCACTTAGCGCGGGTGCCTCCTCACGCTTGCTTGTCGATTATCCAGAGCCTTATCGCAGCCAAATTCTCGATTACTTATTCAAGCCGGGCTATGGGGCTGCATTGCAGCATTTGAAAGTCGAGATTGGAGCCGATGTCAACTCCACCGACGGCTCCGAGCCAAGTTCCATGCGTTCTCGCAGTGATCATAATTACGATCGCGGGTATGAGTGGTGGCTGATGGAGGAGGCGCGCAAGCGCAATCCATCCATTATTCTCGACACTCTTCCCTGGGGCGCCCCCGGATGGATTGGAGACGGCCATTTTTATTCGACGGACATGGCGGACTACGTTGCCGACTTTCTTGTGGGCGCGAAGACGCATCACAATCTGGACATTGCCTACACCGGCGTTTGGAATGAAAAACAATTTGACGCTAAGTACATTGAAGATCTCTATAGCGCGCTTAAATCGCATGGGCTAGATACAAAGATCGTTTGCTGTGACGAGTACAAGGGCGAGGGCCTTGGTCAATGGAGCATCCTCGATGCTGTGCGCTCGAATCCTTCCTTGAACGCGGCGGTCGCAGTGGTCGGCGTCCACTATCCATGGGATCATGGAAAGGTCACGACTCCAGCAGGCGCAGACAAAATGGGAAAGCCACTGTGGTCAAGTGAAGATCAACCGAACGGCGGCGGCGGCCCAATACTCTCTCGCAACTGGGACGAGGGCGGAAGGATATGGGCGAAGCGGCTAAATCTCAATTACCTGGAAGGACATTTTACGGCGACAGAAATCTGGAGTCCGGTCACGTCTTACTACGATATTTTGCCCGCTCCTAACTCCGGTTTGATGTACGCCAATACTCCCTGGTCAGGACACTACAATGTGCAAAGCGCAATCTGGGTCACCGCACATACAACCCAATTCGCAAAGCCTGGCTGGCAGTACCTGGATCGGTCCTGCGGTCATCTATTGCAAGGCGGTAGCTATGTTGCTCTAAAATCCCCAAAGGGAAATAACTGGAGTGTAGTTCTCGAAACTATCGATGCCAAGATAGCCCAGCCAGTAACTTTCAAGCTGAGCGGTGGACTATCGGACTCGATAATTCACATCTGGGAGACTAATGAAACTCGCACTTTTGAGCATGTCGCGGACATTACTCCAAAGCATTCCAGTTTCACCTATA
>JBOGLY010000083.1:0-9216 GCA_050746425.1 Acidobacteriaceae bacterium | reverse complement strand
CCAGTGGCGTGGCCGCCATTTGCCCTTGCAGAAGCGCATTTGCGTCAATTGCCACTTCTTCAGGCGTGAATCCGCTGGTCGCCGTCACCGAGGGCTGAATGTGATAGATCGTCTCCGGACTGCTGATCGTGTCGTCGATTCCATTCAGCACGCCCACCACACCTGGCACGTTTGAAATTTTATCAGCGACGATCGGCGCCCAATGACGGAGCAGATCGGGGTCCTCACTGAACAGCTTGATGTCTACAGGCTGGGGCGCATTCGTCAGATCGCCGATCATGTCCTCCAGCGTCTGGTGCAGATCAATGTCAAGCTCGGGGTCCTGCTGCGTTACCTTCGCCTGCACCTCATCCATGATTGAGTAAATATCGCGGCTGCGATGGCTGGTCAGGTTGACGGAAATGTCTCCGGTATTGGCTTCCGTCACCGCCGCCAGGCCAAGTTGCAGTCCTGTGCGGCGCGAAGTGGCTTTCACTTCGGGGATGGAGCGAATGATCTGGACGACATGGCCCACCACGCGATCCGTCTCGGCGAGAGAGCTTCCCGGCGGCATGATGTAGTCCACGGTGAAATCGCCTTCATCCATTTTCGGCAGCAAGTTGGAACCGAGGGACGAATAGCACAAATAGGAAACAGCGATAAGCAGCAGCGCGAAGCCCGCCAGCCACCATGGACGTGCAAGAACAAATATAAGCAGCCGCTCATAGGCGCCGATGACGCGTTTCATAAACCCGCCAACGCTGGCCTCTTCGGCTTCCATCATTCGTCGGGTCTCATCATTATGCGATGCAAACTCGCCGATCCGGTCACGCGGCTCCATCGTGTCCTTACGGCGAACAAAATACTGGCTCAACGTTGGCGTCCAGGTCAGCGCCAGGAACAGCGAAGCAATCAGCGCCGAGGTCATGGTCACGGCCAGCGCCCGGAAGAAAGTTCCTGTGACGCCGGTGATCAAAATCAGCGGCAAGAAGATGACCACTGGCGTGAGCGTCGAACCCACCAGCGGCGCCTTCAATTCGCTCAACGCGCTCTGGACCGCTTGCATTCTCCCTTGGCCGGCATCGCGATGCAGAACAATATTCTCGACGACCACAATCGCGTCGTCGATCACCAGGCCGACTGCGGCAGCCAGCCCGCCCAACGTCATCAGATTGAAACTCTGTCCCAGCACCTTCAGCACCACGAATGTCAGCGCGATCGTCACTGGAATGACCATCCCCGCCACCAGCGAACTTCCCCAGTCCCGCAGAAAAACGATAAGCACAATGCAGGAAAGAATAATGCCGATCAGAATCGCGTCGCGAACGCTGCTGATGGCTTCCTTCACCAGTTGCGCCTGATCGTAGAAAACCGAGATCTGAATTCCTGGGGGAAGGTTCTTTCGGATCTGCGCCAGCTCCGCGTACACGCCATCCGCAACCGCAACTGTATTGGTGCCCGGTTGTCGGTTGATGCTTATCAGCACTCCAGGCTTGCCGTCCGCCGTGACCACTGTGTAGACCGGTTCCACTGCGGCCTTAACGTCGGCCACATCGCCAATATGCACGGGAACGCCTGCGGGCGTGGCCTTGATGACAATGTTCGCGATCTCACTGGGATCGTGGACCTGGCCATCCACCAGATCGAGAACCAGATCGTGATGCTCTGGAATCAGACCCGGCGATTCGATCAAGTTGGTCCGGCGCACTGCGTCCAGAATTTCCGTCACCGTTACTGACGCCCGCAGCAACTTCGCCGGATCGGGAACAATGTCGAACTCCGGCACTTCTCCACCTTGAACCAGCACGGTGGCAACGCCATTCACGCGATTCAGGCGCGGTTTCATGTCGTAGGTCGCCACTTCCCAAAGCCTGGTCGCGGGCATAGTGCGGGAACTCAGACCGAACCCGAGAATCGGAAAACTCGAAAATCGCAGGCGCGTCGCTTCAATCCTCGCTGTGGGAGGTAGAGAAGTCTGCACCTGCGACATCGCGGCGTAGACCCGTTGCAGCGTCTGGAACATGTCCACTTTCCAGTCGAAGAAAAGGTCTACCTCAGCCGTGCCTCGGCTGGTAATGGAGCGAACGGTTTGCAATCCCTGCACGCTGTTGACTGCTTCTTCAATCGGTCTGGTAATCGTGACCAGCATCTGATCGATCGGCATCACGCCGTTATCGATGGCAATCAGCACGCGGGGAAAATTGGTCGTGGGAAAAACCGCAATCGGAATACTGAGCGCCATAAAAGCGCCAGCCAACGCCAGCACGACAATTACCGCGATAATTGCTTTGGAATAGGTGACGAACCAGGCCGGTTTCTCCCCACCGCCAACCTCTGGCCCATTCAAGCCGTCTGTTGGCTTGAGTGGGGCTGAAAGGTCGGTTATCCCCCCTAGAGATCGTTCCGGGGCGGCATTGTCCGGGCCGTTTACAGGATCATTCGCCATAGACACTAAGCCACAGCCTTTGTGCCTGGATTCGCGCTCACCGGTATCGCCTTCACCTTGGTCTTGTCTGGAAGCCCATATTGCCCACTTACGATCACCGGCTCTCCAGCCTGAAGTCCGCTGACGATCTGGACTGCCGTTCCCTGCTGAATCCCTGTCTTCACATGTTGCGAATACGCGCGGCTGTCCTTCACCACCATCACTGTGGTTTGCCCGTTCGCCGCCGTCAATACCGATGAGGCTGGGATGGTCAGCGCATTGGGAACTGTTCTCGCAATAATGGAAACGTCCGCGGTTGTGCCCGGCTTCAATTTGCCTTTAGGATTGTCTGCTTCAACCCACACTTCTTCCGTCGTGCTGTTCGGATCCAGTGCCGGACTCAGGACCGTAACTTTGGCCGGAACATCCCGATCCAGGCCTGGCACCCGCAGAGTTGCTGGCTGCCCGAGTTTCAATTCTTCCGCCTGTTGCTGCGGAATGTGCAGCCGCACCACCACCTTGGATGTGTTCATCACGATCAGCAGCGGCGTACCTGCGGATGCAATGTCGCCTGGATATACAGCGCGTTCGGCAACCACGCCATCGATAGGGCTGCGGATTTCCGAATACGCCATTTGCGCGGCCGCTCCCAGATACTGCCCATGCGCTGACTCAAGCTGACCCTGCGCTGCTTTTCTCTGCTGCGACACACCCATTGCTTGCAAATTCTGCAAATGCTTCTCGGCCGTTTCATACGCACTGCGCGCCGCGGTCAAGGCCACCTCCGCCGCATCCAGTTGCTTGCGCGCGATCGCTCCCTGCTCGTAAAGATTCTTCTCGCTGTCGTAGAGCTTCTGCTGCGCATCGAGCGCGGTGCGGGTATTCACCAGGTTCAGCTTTGCCGTCTGTATCTCCTCCGGCAAAGTTGAGGAAGTGGTCGATGCGTAGGTGGCAAGGGCTTGATCGTAGCTGCCCTTGGCCGACAGCACCGCAGCCGCAAGGTCCTTATTCTCCAGCACTGCCAGCAGTTCTCCGCGATGCACTTTGTCGCCTCGTTGTACGTAGTACCTGCGTACCGGTGCTGTGATCTTAGGTGCAATAGAAGCCTGATGGATTGGAAACAGCACGCCTTCCCCAATGACCACGTCGCGAATGGTTTGCACCTTTACGGGAGCGGTCTCCACGCTGACCACCGGCGTCGGAGGTGGTACCGTATTTCCGCTTCCGCAGCCCGTCGAAACGACCGTCACCGGCCATGTCGCGGCCACAAGCGCGCAAAATATGAACCGACCGCGACGCATTGCTATAAACTCCCCGTAAGCGTCGCCAACTGAGCAATCGCGATCGCATATCGTATTTGGGCATCGGCCAATGCGTTGCGCTCCGCCGTCAGCGTACTCTGCGCGGCGACTACCTCCAGCGCCGTTGCATCGCCCGCTTTATATTGCAGCAGCGTCAGCTTCTGGCTTTCCTCCGCGGCGGCGACTGAAGACTGGCGAATCTCCATCTCCGACTGTACCGTCTTCGCCTCCTCATAGGACCTTTTGAGATCGGCAATCAACTTGCGCTGGGCATAATTGCGATCCTCAACTGCCTGCTGCTTCAGCGATTCCGCGGATTTCACCCTGCTATGAGTCGCGCCCCAGTTCCAAATCGGTATGGTGATCGAAGCCAATGCCGAATATCCCAGGTTCTCGATCGGCCTGCCGTGGAGCTCTGGATCCAGTCGTAGATTGGACGGCGTTTCCATGGCGAAGTGATTGGCGTCGATGCCATAGAAATAATCGAGTGTCATCGTCGGCAGGTAATCCGCGCGCGCGGCAATCACATCGTCGGAGGCCGATCTCACGGCTCGAAACGCCGCATCAAGAGAAGGATTGTGCTGCCGCGCCTCCGCCTCGGCATCGTCGAGCGATGGAAGCAACAGGTTCTGCGACGGATCATCCACCAGGACATAGTTTTGATTTACATCCTTAAACACCATTAAAGCGAGTGCAACCCGCGCGTTTTCGAGAGCCAACTGCCCGTCCTCCAACGCCACCCGGCTGTCATCGAGTTGGAGCTGGGCCTTCAACACATCCGCATTCGCCACTTCTCCCCCAGCCTCAAGCTCTTTCGTCGTTTTGAAAAAATCTTGTGCCGCCTCAAATGCCTGCCGCAGAGATTGCAGCTTTCTATTGGCGGCCACAACTGTTGCATAATTCTGCACGACGGTGACGGTCAGTCCTCTGCGTGCAATCTCTGCCTGGTCCCGCGCTAAAGCGGAAGCCGCTACGCTCTGACGATAGAACGCCAGGTTCGCCACCGAGAACGCCTGGTGCATATCCGCCTGCGCGATGTATTCATGCACGCCATTGTTCGCAATGTACCGGGCCGATGGCGTTCCGTTGCCCTGCGTGTACAAATACTGGGAATTGGAAGAGACCGTCGGCAAATTCGCAGCGCGGGTCTGGGTAATCTTTTCGGCGGCGACCTTCTCGTTCGTCACTGCCTGTCGCACTGCCGGGTCGAGAGTGCGAGCGCGCTCAAGTGCATCCGTCAATGTAAGAGCAGTTTCATGGTCAGCGCGAGGACCGGGTGCCCCTTCCTTTCGCGCACTTGAGAAAGGATGGGATGCGATAGGGATCGCGCCACAGCAAATGTGAAAATCCTCCATCTGAGGAGAATCGACTGGGCCTTGCCTTGTCGTGTGCTGCACAGTTTGCGCAGCTAGATTTCCCGCTAGGAGAATCATTGCAAATCCGATGCGGCACAAAATTGCTGCGGATCTGAGCTCCAATGTTTCTCGTGGCTGAGCACAGTAACTCCGCATATCTGTTTGTACAGCCCTCACACTGAAGATAACCTTAAGACGTTCGGCAAAGTGCGGTGGTACCCGCGGCATTACCCGACTCGATGCCGGTGAGAGGTACATTGACTATTAATCCGGCCCTGGAGCATTGGCTCTGGATTGACGCTTCCTAATGCAGTGAAAACGGCCTTTTCATGCCAATGGGGAAATCGATCACATGAAGAAACTTGGATCCAACGCTGCATGGCTGTTCGTGGCTGCATTTGCAATCGCCTCGATGGCGCTTTTCTCCCAGACAACCGCGGCCACTGCTCCGGTAAAAGATTCCAGCTACATTGACGCACGAGGGACCGCGCATGTAACCCGCGTCGTACCTGTGCCGAAAACAATCAGTGCCCAGGCGCGACAGTTTTTGGCGAGACCAATTTCGGACGCAAACCCCCACCAGACATTGCAACAGCGGCGGACCAGCACGAATATATGGCAGGCACAGGCTGGCGCGGAGTCCGAGAATGTATATCCGGTCCATGTATCGCGAAGCACGATTGCGGGCGTGCCCGTGCTGATCGTTTCGCCGTTGACCATTGCGGCGGAAAAACAGGACCGTGTGCTGATCAACATCCACGGTGGCGGGTTCAATTCAGATTCCGGCTCACTGACTGAGACGGTCCCCATTGCCAATCTCACCCAGACAAAGGTCATCGCAGTGCTCTATCGACTCGCGCCGGAACATCCTTTTCCGGCCGGCCTCGACGATGTCGTCGCGGTGTACAAGGAAGAACTGAAGATGCATAAGCCAAAGAACATGGCGATCTACGGTACGTCGGCGGGAGCGATTCTGACCGGGGAAGTCGCGGTCAAGCTGAAGCAACTGGGACTGCCCGAGCCTGCGGCGCTCGGAATTTTCTCGGGGCTGGGCGACTTTGCCCGGATCGGCGACTCGCAATCGATCTACTCCCTGCAAGGCCTTTCCGGATATCTGGAGCCGCAGACGGTCCCGCACGATCCAGACTATATCGGCGATACGAATCCCAGAGACCCCGTGCTGTCTCCAATCTATGCAAACCTCAGCGGCCTGCCGCCGACACTGTTTATCAGCAGCGAGCGCGACATGCTGTTGAGCGGCACGACCATCCTCGACCGAGCATTTCTGAATGCCGGCGTGGATGCCAATCTCATCGTTTTCGAGGGACTCCCCCATGCCTTCTGGAACGATGTAAAGCTGCCGGAGTCGCGCGAGGCCTACCGGGACATGTCGAATTTCTTCGACAAATATGTGGGAAAATAATTTGTGCGCGGCGATTTTCCTTCGTTGTTTTCCCGACTGAAGCGCAGCGCAGCGGAGGGACCTGCGGTTTCTGCGACCGAAAATTTATTTGGAGTAAATCGATGTCTTTCCCCATCAAAGTTTGTGCCGTTTGCTCGGAAGAATTCGAACTGAAGCCGGACAAACCCGGCTTCGCCAATCAATGTCCCACGTGCAGCTCGTCGGAAGCTCCCGACTCCATTCAAGGCCACTTGAGCGCCGAGGAGCGAAAGGCCAAAAATGAACTCAATGAGGCCCGGCGCAGCGCAATTCGCGAGCTTCTCTATCGCAAGGACCGATAGCTGTTCGGGCAGCTTCCCAGTTTGTCAGCCGGACCCTAGACATTTCAGAACTGTAGTTCCTTTCACCGCGAAAGCGTGAATTTGCCTTTCTTTCTATCATTCTCGCAGGGAATCTGCTGCTGATTTCTTTTGTGGCACGACGCTGATCATGGCGGCTGTTTCAATGCAAACAAGGGTAGAATCAATCCCTACTAAGTTTCGCTTCCTGCATTTGGATTGTTTGATAAGATACTGCGATGGAAATCTCCCGTCGCGATCTTTGCGCTTTGTTTCCGGCAGCCGCTTTCTTAAGCGCTTTGCCGCTGGAAAGCCAGTCCCCCGAGCAACACAGCGAAACGTTGTCCAACTCCCAGGTATTTCCCTTCGGCAAGCTGCCCGTTCACCGGTCCGCCGATGGCGCGGAGATGCGTCCCGTGTTGCAAGGCAAATTGCCGACCGGAGAAATGATCGAAGTCCATGAGACCAGGTTGCCGGCAGGCGCGATGCCGCACCCACCACACCACCATCTTCACAGCGAGCTTTGGCTGGTGCGTGTCGGCACCGTCGAATTGACTGTGAACGGCCACAGCCAAACGATCGGGCCCGGCGGGGTGGGTTTTGTCTCTTCCAATCAGGAGCACGGCATCAAGAATGTCGGCAAAGTCCCAGCCGAATACTTCGTGGTTGCAGTCGGCCCGGGCGCCTGATCCCCGTCAACTCGCGATTTGCGAAGTCTGGGTGCCGCAGTGCCTGCCCTGCGCGAGGTCGCCGCGGCGACCGAGTCGAACGGGTCTCGCTATTGAGACCTGGGATATTCGATCATGCATATTTACCGCGCCAATACTCATCGATTTCTAAGACGATAGAATCGGACGCAGGGAATCCATGGCAGAGGACACGCAACTGAACCCCGAACCGACTAAGACTGCCGGAGATTCCAGCCTCAGCCGCGCTCCCCGTCGTCCAAACTGGCTGCGGCTGTCGCATGAGCACACGGCCTTCTCGGCCATGCTCCTCCTCATGATTTCCACTTTGCTGTCGCGCGTCATTGGACTGGTGCGCATCAAGGTCATTGCATTTCTATTCGGCGCCGGTTCACTCACCGACGCCTATACGGCGGCCTTCCAGTTGCCGGACATGCTGACGTATCTGCTCGCGGGCGGCACTGCGTCAATCACCTTCATCACGATACTGAGCCGTTATCGGGAGCAAGGGCGCGAGCGCGACGGCGAGGAAGCTGTTTCCGCGATCCTGAGCATGATGCTGCTGGTGCTCGGGGCCGCAATAATCCTTGGTGAAATATTCGCCCCGCTCTACATACGAATCTTCTTGCACAAGTTCGACGCGAGCACGGCTGCGCTCTGCGTCCACATGACGCGAATTGTGCTCCCCGCGCAACTCTGTTTCTTCGCCGGTGGCGTGCTCAGCGCGGTGCTGCTGGTTCGAAAGCAGTTTGCCTGGCAGGCGGTTACGCCCCTTATCTACAGTCTCGGCATCATCCTTGGCGGAATTTTCCTGCACGAAGCGCTCGGCGTTTCCTCGCTCGCCGTCGGAGCGCTTGTGGGAGCCATCTGCGGCCCGCTGCTGTTGAATTATTATGCCGCCCACCGTACCGGCTTACGCCTTCGCTTTTCTATCAACTGGTCGCATCCCGGCCTGCGGGAGTGGGTGAGAATGTCCATTCCGCTGATGATCGGCGTTTCTCTGGTTTCCGCGGATACCTGGATACTGAATTACTTTGCCTCCGGCGGTCACGGCGAAATTGCCAAGCTGAATTACGCAAAGACGCTGTTCACGACGCCCATGGCTATCCTCGGACAAGCGGCGGGCGCAGCCTCCATGCCGTTTTTTGCGGCTTTGATTGGCCGAGGAAAACACACCGAATTCGCATCTTCCGTCAACCGAATCGTGACCCGCATTTTTGCCTTCGCCTTTCTGCTTTCCGCCTGGATGATCGGCATGGCCTACCCGGCTGTGGATCTGGTATTGCGAGGCGGATCATTCCATCATTCCGACGTTGGCCAGACTTCACTCTACTTCGCGCTGTTTGCCGGCTCTCTATGTTTCTGGTCGGCGCAGGCCATTTACTCTCGCGCGTTCTACGCTGCCGGCGATACTTTCACTCCCATGGCTGCAAGCACGGCGATCACCGCCGCCTCCATTCCGGTGTATTGGCTCCTGTTCCACCACCTCGGAGTAATGGGCCTGGCGATCGCCTCCGACTGCGGGATACTGGTGCAGACGATGGGGCTGGCATTCTTGTTGCACTTCAAACGTCTTGTCCCGTGCAGCGGTCTTGAGTATTCGGAGCTAGCGAAATCGTTGAGCGCCGCAGTCGTTTCATTCGCAATTCTTTTCGAGGTGGTGCGGCTTCTGCCCTCTGGCGGTACATTTCCCCGCGACTTGTTGCAGCTGGCGTGCGGCACTGCGGCAT
>JBOGLY010000082.1:0-9291 GCA_050746425.1 Acidobacteriaceae bacterium | reverse complement strand
ACACAGGAGTCTCCGGTGCGCGTCCATAGCGGAATTTCACGCGCTTCGGCCCGTGATGTTTTTTTGTCGACCTGCTCTTTTTTGCCGTCGCGGAGGCCATTTCAGCGGGCTTCCTTGCATGGGCATTACCGCGACTAAACCGCACGACCTGGTCGTCATACCGTCTCTTCTTCTTTTTCTTTCTCTTTGGCTGAGGCGGCGTATAGGCTACGAACGTCGGCTTGGTTTCGTTGGGGCTCGCACCGGAATCGGTGTATCCTGGCCGGATATCAATATAGGCTTCAACACGCAGTTGCATAAGATACCGTCGCACCGCCGGCTCGATCTTCCGCATATAAATGGCCTGCTCAATCTGAGGCTCTACTTTTTGCATGGGGGCGGTCCCGCCCGGAGTATGCTCGGTGACTTGCAGAATAATGTAGCCTTGCCGGGTGCGAATCGGCGCTGTATAGCCGCCCACAGGCAGATCGAACGTCTGGTCTTCCAATACCTTGGCGAGCGCGCCACGACGAAAATCGCCCAGGTCTCCACCCTGCTGGGCGGTAGGGCCCTTTGAATATTTCTTTGCCAACTCAGTAAAACTTGCACCAGCTTTCAGCTTGGCTGCCAATCCCTTAGCTTCGGCATCGGCTGCGGCCAGTTCAGCGCTGGTAGGGGTTTCGCTGGTCGGAATCAGGATTTCCTTCAGGTGTATGGATTCCACGTGAGTGAATTCGGCCCGGTGGTCGTTGTAATAGTTCCGAATCTCGGCTTCGGAAATTTGTATCTTACTGCCAACCTGGTTCCGCACCACCTGCTGCGTGATGATGCTGTTGCGGATGTTGGCCTTGAAATCCTCATACGAAATGCCCTGTTGCTCGACCGCCTTTTCCAGGTCGTCAAGAGAGCCGAGGTGATTTTCCTTGCGAATCTCATCCAGCCGCTTGATCAGGTCCGTATCGCCAGTGATGCCAAGCTGCTTGCCCTTGGAAATCAGCAACTGCTGATCAATCAGGTCCCGCAGCAGGTTGGTCTGGCCCTGGTTGATCTGCTCGATGGACCAGTTGTCCTGGCGCGCTTCCTGGGCCAACTGCGTCTGGGCCCGGGACACGTCGGAGTTGGTAATCACCTGGTCATTGACGCGGGCTATGATCTCCTCAACCGGGGTGCCGTAAAGACTGGTGAGCGCGTTGGAGTTGGCGTCGAGATTGGTGCTGGAACCGATGGTGGAAGCACCCTGCACGGGGACGGGAGCATCTGGAGCGGTCTGTGCCATGCCGTGGAAAGACAAGGCGGCGGCGACTGCCAGGGGAAGAGCAACACGCAAAACTGCCGATAACTTCATGTGTCGGTGGGTACCATCCATGCCTGCCGGCTGCCATTAAGATTCCGAGTCCGACGGCTTCCAACTGAGGGCCAATTCCGGCGCGGACATAGCAGCTTGATGCAGGTCGATTCCGTTCTTTTCATTCTAGAGCATTTTCACTTTCGCCGGACTGTCTGGAAACAGATTCCGCGGCGGCAAAAGATTCCGCCGAGTTTGCGCGGCGAAATGCGGGCCGATCGTGAAAATGCCGACGCCGCATCCGAGGGGAGGTTTCCATCGCGTCGAAATTTCTGTATCCCTGAGCGGTGGATGTCCGCAGTGGAGCGTCGGTCCGGCGGATTGCAAATGCTACACTGAACGGTAGTCGATGCATGATTTCATGCCATCCAACCGCCACGTGATTTCACTTCACGGCGCAAAAGGAATCCACGGTCCATGTCTCCCCGTACCCGCCGTTCGCTGTTGTTCGTTATCGTGTTTCTCGTAGTCTGCGGCGCCGCGGGCGCTTTTCTGGAGCACAATGTTGGAGCGCAGACCTCCAGCGACCAATCGACGCTGCGAGACAGCCTGAAACAGTTCACCAATGTCTACAGCATTGTCGAGCAGAACTACGCCGAGCCGATGACGAAAGACCGGATCAACACGGCGATTTTCGACGGGGCGATTCCCGACATGCTGCACGTTTTGGACCCGCATTCCAATTTTTACGATCCCAAGGCGTTTGCCGACATGCGCGAGGAAGAGAGCGGCAAGTACTTCGGAATCGGCATGGAGATCATGCAGCAGAACGACAAGATCGTTGTCGTGGAGCCGTTTGAGGGCAGCCCGGCTTACAAGGCCGGAATTCGCCCCGGAGATGTGATCCTTGCGGTGAACGGAAAACCGGTCAACTCCTCCGGTCCAGGCGGCAAGACGATGAAGGCGACCACGCTGCAGGTTGCCAATATGCTGAAAGGCCCCAAGGGAACGCCGGTGGATGTAACGATCGGGCGCGAGGGCAGGCCCGAGCCGATCGTGTTTCATCTGGTCCGCGCGGAGATTCCGCGGGCCAGCGTCGATCTTGCCTATGACATCCAACCCGGCATCGGCTATATGCACATTAAGGATTTTGCCGAGGAAGAAACCGGCCAGGAAGTTCTGACTGCCCTGCAACAAATGGGGCCGATTCACGGATTGGTGATCGACTTGCGCGGCAACCCTGGCGGCCTGTTGAGCGAAGCGGTTTCAGTTTCGGGCGATTTTCTTCAGAAGGGCCAGGTGATCGTTTCCCAGCGCGGGCGCGCTTTCCCGCCGATTACCTATCGCGCCACGCGCGGCGACCATGACAGAACCTATCCCATTGTGGTGCTGGTCAATCGCGGCACGGCATCTGCGGCGGAGATTGTGAGTGGCGCGCTGCAGGACCACGACCGCGCGCTGATCGCAGGCGAAACTACGTTTGGCAAGGGGCTGGTGCAGACGGTCTATCCGCTGTCGGACAGCACGGCGCTGGCGCTGACGACGTATCACTATTACACGCCGAGCGGACGTTTGATCCAGCGCAACTACGAAGGCGTTTCCATGTACGACTATTTCTACAATCCCGCCGATCGGCCAAGCAGCGATGCCAATCGCGAGGTGAAGCTGACCGACTCCGGAAGGCCGGTTTACGGGGGCGGCGGCATCACTCCAGACGTGAAGATCGACACTCCGAAATCGAACAATTTCCAAGATGTTCTGATGGAGCAGTATGTCTTTTTCAACTTTGCCAACCATTATCTGGTCAACCACACGGTAGGCAAGGATTTCAAGGTCGACGATGCCGTGCTGCACGACTTCGAAGCGTATTTAACCGGCAAGCAGATTCCCTGGACAGCGCAGGAAATCAATAACTCCCGCGGCTGGATCGACATGAGCATCAAGAGCGAGCTTTTCACCTCAGTCTTTGGCCAGCAGGAGGGACTGAAAGTTCGCGCCGCGTGGGACCCGATGATCAGCAAGGCGATCACGTTGATTCCCCAGGCTGAGGCCCTGGAAACAAACGCCGAAAAAATCATTGCGATGAAAACCAGCGAAGCTTCCAATGCGATCCACTAGGTCCGTTCCGCGACGGAGCGCAGATGCCTCGCCGCCGAGCATTGCTACAGCCGCGAAATCCGCATCGGATCGCTCCCGTTGAAATCCGCAAGCGCCAGTCACCCGCGAACTCAATAGCACCGCATCTGTTTTTGGTGGACACCTCTTATCAATTCCGTTACTCTTGCAACCAAATCGCTGGCCGATTCCGGATTGAAGTGCGAAGCGCCAAGCCGTTGCGTCCCGCTCCAGGGCGCGCATATCGCAACAGAATCGACCCTTTGGCCGCCAATCCACGAGTTTTTTTGAGGAGGCTGGTTTGCCACTCATAGTTGTCGAGGCCCCGATTGGCGAGGCCCAACCGCACGCCCCGCAACTCCTCGCCCGCCTGGTCCCAAATCCGAACCGGTCGCCGCGGTTTAGGAACTTACTCCGCCATCCATTCGTGTTCATCTCATGGCTGACTGTTCTCGCGCTGCTGATCCAGGGCTATCACCCGTTTGCGGACGATGCGGCGATCTATCTGGCGGGCATTGAAAAAGTAATTCATCCATCGCTGTTCCCGTTGCACGCCGAATATGTCTTGCCGCACCTGAAGCATTCGGTGTTTTCTTATATTCTCGGCTGGATTGTTCGCGGGCTGGACATTCCGTTGCGGTACGCGTTGTTTGTGAGCTATCTGGCATCGTTGTGGCTGACGCTTTATGCTTGCTGGCGATTGGCGCGATTGCTGTTCTCCACGACTCGCGGTCAATGGGGAGCGATGCTGCTGATCACGGCGACCCTGACGCTGCCTGTGGCGGGGTCGGCGATATTTATTCTCGATCCATATTTGACGGCGCGCTCTTTCTCTACTCCGCTGACGCTCTTTGCGATTGCATATGTGCTGGAGCGGCGGATGCTGGTCGCGACCCTGTGCCTGCTCGCGGCGTGCGTGCTGCATCCGCTGATGGCCGCGTATGCTGTCGGTTATGTCATCGCGATGGCGCTGGTCCGGGACCGTCGGTGGGGCTGGCTGGCCGCCGCCGCGGCTTTTGTGATGCTGCTGGGACTGGCGGCCTCTCATGCTGGAAGTTTGCTTGGAGCATCGCCGTCATATCGCATAGCAGCCGACAGCCGCTCCTATTTTTTCCTTGACCAGTGGCAGTGGTTTGAGATTTTTGGCTTGTTCCCGCCGCTGATTGCCTGCGGTTTGTACCTGTTCCGCGGCGGGATCGGTTCGCCAAGGCCGCGTTCCGGTTACAGCTTGATTGCCGCCGCCTCGCTGTATGTTGGCGTGCTGGCCTTGGTTTTTGCGCTCTGTTTTACTCGAACGGACAACTCTTTTTTGCTGGCACGCCTGCAAGCCCTGCGCAGCTTCCAGATCATTTACATTTTGTTCTTCATGCTGCTAGGCAGTCTGCTTGGCCAATACGTGCTTCGCGGCCGCCGGTGGGCGTGGGCGGGATGCTTTGCCGCAATCGCGGCGCTGATGTTCGCGGTGCAGCTTTCGATTTATCCGGCGCTGAAACATGTGGAATGGCCATGGGGCCGCAGCCGCAATCCATGGGCGCAGGCTTTCCTCTGGATCCGTCACAATACGCCGCAAGACGCGTACTTCGCGCTCGATCCGAATTATCAGCAGTTGCCGAAGGAAGACACTCTCGGTTTTCGCGCAATGACGGAGCGAGGGGTCATGCCCGACTGGAGCAAGGACGGCGGCATCGCGGCGATCGATCCGGCGCTGGCGCAGCAATGGTTCAGCGAGGTCACGCAGACGAAGGGATTTTCCCGTTGGACCGATGAAGAACGCGTCGAGACATTGACACCCTACGGCGTCACCTGGATCGTATTGCCCGCAAAAGTACAGACGCAATTTTCCTGCCCCTATCGGAACTCCGCGGTGGTCGTGTGCCACCTGCCCGCCGACCTGGCTTCCCTGCCACCACCCGCGGCAGGAAACACTCAGCCTTGAACCGACCCCGCCATTTATCATGGAGGGATGACCTTGCTCGTCTACACGTCGCCCTGGTGCTCGGACTGCCGGGAGGCAAAGCGCTTTCTGCTGCGACATAAAATTTCCTATACAGAAATCAATATCGAAACCACGCCCGGCGCAGCTCAGGAAGTGATGGCGCATACCGGCAAGCGAGCGGTCCCGCAGTTTGTCGTCGACGGCAAATGGGTGCAGCCGTATGAGCCCGGCTACGGATTTTTACATGAAGAAATGGAGCTGTTGCTCGGTATAGCAGAGTCGGGCGCATCCTCACTCGCGCCGCCATCCTGAGCCCTTCGACTGTGCTCAGGGTAAACTCCGCGAAGGACCTCTGTATTTCCGAGCGAGCCAACGGATGGATTCTTCGCTCCGCTGAAGATGACGGTTTCTTGAATAGACGCAGATTTGAATCCACAATAAAGGATCCCGCTCGTGATTGAACGGTACACGCGCCCCGCCATGGGCCACATCTGGACAGAAGAAAACAAGTACCGCATGTGGCTGGAGATCGAGGCCGCCGCTTCGGAGACGCTGTCCGAATTCGGCATTGTTCCCGCCGAGGCGGCGCGGGCCATTCGCGAGCGCGGCAGCATTCACGTCGCCCGCATTCAGCAGATTGAGGCGGAGGTCCGCCACGACGTGATTGCCTTCACCACGGCGGTCGCGGAAAACATCGGCCCCGAGGCGCGCTGGCTGCACTTCGGCCTCACCTCCAACGATGTCGTCGATACCGCCCAGGCGCTTCAGGTAAAGGCTGCGTCCGCAATCCTCCGCGCGGACATTCTGCGCTTTCTCGAGGTATTGAAGCGTCGAGCGATTGAATTCCAACACACTCCCACCGTCGGACGCACCCACGGCATGCACGCTGAACCCACTACGTTTGGCCTGAAGCTGCTGAATTGGTATGCGGAAATGCGGCGCAATCTGCGACGCTTCGACATGGCCGCGGAGGACATGCGCGTGGGCAAACTTTCCGGCGCGGTCGGCACCTTTGGCCATCTTAAGCCGGAGCATGAGGCCCGCATCTGCGAGCGCCTCGGACTTACGCCGGCTCCGATTGCGACGCAGGTGCTGCAGCGGGACCGCCATGCATTTTATATCGGCACGCTGGCGTTGATTACAGCCACGCTGGACAAGGTTGCGGTCGAGATTCGTCACCTGCAGCGCACCGAAGTGCGCGAGGCCGAGGAGTATTTTTCCGAGAAGCAAAAAGGCTCCTCCGCCATGCCGCACAAACGCAACCCCATAACCAGCGAGCAGATCAGCGGCCTTGCGCGTGTGGTGCGGGCCAACCAGCAGGCCGCGCTGGAAAATGTGGCGCTGTGGCATGAGCGCGATATTTCGCACTCCTCCGTCGAGCGCGTCATTCTGCCCGACTCGACGATTTTGACTGACTACCTGCTGGATAAAGCGACCAATTTGATCGACAAGCTGGTCGTTCATCCGGAGCGCATGTTGAAAAATCTGGAGATGACCGGCGGGCTGATTTTTTCCGGCCAGTTGTTGCTGGAACTTGCAGAAGCCGGCATGTCGCGCGAGGAGGCGTATCGGCTGGTGCAGTCGCACGCCACCCAAGCGTGGCAGAAGGACCTGAATTTTCGCGAACAGGTCGGCAAAGATCCCGCGATTCAAAAATTGTTGTCGCCGGAAAGGCTGGCTCGCGCGTTCGATCTGAATCGCCAACTGACCAATGTGGACACGATTTTCGATCGCGTCTTGAATCAGCAAGCTTGAGAGAGCAGGAAGCTCGATGTCCTCGGGAAAAACTCTGATCGTCGCGCTTACCGGCGCCAGCGGCGCGATGCTTACGCGCGAGTTGTTGCTGATGCTGGAACAGGACGCGCGGGTTGAGCGCGTTCATTTCATCGCTTCGGAAAGCTCGCTTCGGGTCCTCGCGGAAGAGATGGAGATCAGCGGCCGGAACGATCTGGTTGCGAAACTCATCGGCCACGCAAGCGCCAAAATTGTCCAGCACGCGCCCAGCGACATCGGCGCGCCGATTGCCAGCGGCAGCTATCCGTGCGATGGAATGATTGTGCTGCCTTGCAGCATGGGAACGCTGGGCGCGATCGCCAATGGGCTGGCCGACAATCTGATCGCGCGGGCCGCGGATGTGTGCTTGAAGGAAAAGCGGCCGCTGCTGTTGTGCGTGCGCGAAACGCCCTTCAACAAAATTCATTTGCGCAACATGCAGTTGGCCGCCGACGCGGGCGCAACCATTTTTCCTGTGATCCCGGTCTTTTACAATCGCCCCACGGACACGCTGGCCAGCACGCGACAATATGTTTGCCGCGTGCTGGCCCATGTCGGCTTGCCTCAAGCCTCCGCGTATCAGTGGAGTGGAAAATCCAAGTAGCGGAGCGGAAAATCGAAGTAGCGGCTGGTGAGAGCAGGTCTCCTTTGGATGTGGAGCGCATACTCAGAAGAATTGTCGTCCTGAGCAACGCGAAGGACCTCGCGGTTTGTCGAGAAAACGCAAGATCCTTCACTGCGCTGCGCTCCGTTCAGGACGACAATGCATGCGGCCCCACTCTTTAATCTAGTAGCGATAGATGCCACCCGCCATCGGCGGCTGGCTATGCAGAAAATCCAGCACTTTGGGAACGATGCGCCTGGCGCAGGTTGCGGGTGCGAGATGCCCGCAGCCGGAATATAGTTCCAACACGAACTGCGGAATCGCTTCATGCATACGCAACCCGATGCTAGGCGGCATCAATCGGTCCTGCGCTCCCCAGACCAGCAGCACCGGCATGCGCAACTGGCTTAGCCGCCCGCTCAAACCGTCGCCTTCGGCCAGTAACGATTCCAGAGCCCGATGCACAACGGTGCGATTGCGCTCCATTGCCCGCAGCAGATCGCGCTGAATAAACGACGGGATGCAGTAAGTGCGCTCCATCAGCACCGCTTCCAAACGCTCCAGTTGCGGAAGAGTGCTCGGTTCCAAAATATCCGGCGCCAGCGTGGTCTGAAATTTCAATCCCGCGCTATCCATCGCCACCAGGCGTCGCACACGCTCAGGGTGCCGCAGCGCAAATTCCAACGCGACCCAGCCGCCCATCGACCATCCAGTTACGTCCGTCTGCTCGATGTGAACGGTGGACAAAAATCCATCGATCAGGTCCACTTGTTCTCCGATGCTATACGCAATGTCTGGCCGGTCGGTCCTGCCGTATCCCAGCAGGTCGACCGCATACACGCGAAAGCCATTCTTTGCATACGCAGGCATTTGCGGTGTCCAATCCTCGCTGCGCGCGCCAAGGCCATGAATCAGCAACAGAGGCTTTCCTTCTCCGCCGACAAAATAATGAACGCGGTGCGGCCCCACCGTCACATATTCGCTGCGAATCCCCGCTAGGCGGAGCCGCGCTTGCATCGCCCGATCAATCACCCACACAGGATGGCGATAGAACACGATGCCCAATGCTGCGGCGGAGGACATGGCGGCAAGCGCGCAAGCGAGTCGGGCATGGCTCAGCGACAGGTATTGACGCAATTTCCGAGGATTGCGCGTTGGAGATGCTGGCCTTGTTGTCGCCATAATTTTTTCAGGATTGGAAGCCTCTCTGCCGGCATTAGCCAAACCGGCAAGCGCCCGGCTATTGCTGGGTTGGAACATCCTGTCTGCATTTGTAGACGCTGGAAGAGAAAACTGCGGAGCAAAGACGCACTTACGCATTCGCGTTAGCGGCGTTTATTGGATGCGGCCGGCTCCAGCAGCTTTACTTCCTGCAATGTCCACCAATAACCGCCGCCAGGCGGATTGGATTTGTATCCGGTATGAAGAACTGAATTCGTAAAATTTGCGGAGTAGGAGAGCCATAACGTGCGGCCATCTTTGCCGATAAATTTCGAGGGAAAATTCACAAAATACGCCTGTTCACCAAAATTTCGCATGTACACGACCAGCCGCCAGGGCCCGGTGAGATGCGAAGATTCCAGAATGTAGGTGTTGTAC
>JBOGLY010000081.1:0-9319 GCA_050746425.1 Acidobacteriaceae bacterium | reverse complement strand
GTTATAGAGAATGTTGTTGTAGGGTGCGCGGGTTTTCACATCATGGCCCGCATACGCGTCTCGCGATTCTGAATTCCTCAGCGTGAAATGCGTGGTCAGGAAACCATCGAAGCCAATGTACATGTTATGGGTCGATCCCGATCCGTCGCCGTTGTCGTAAAAATAGTCACCGTCAAACGTGATAAATGGGTTCGGAGAGAAATACTGCTCGTTGCCCGGATACGTATTGCCGGTAAGGATGCCTTGATCGTTATTGTGAATGTAGCAGCGAGTCACGGTAATGTTGCCGCCGTTTGCGACCCCGCCCTGGCTGGGGCCGGCCCCGCCATTGCTGGCCTGTACGCGGATTCCTGCAGCATCTGAGTCGTTGGGGTTCACAAGCGCCCCGGCGTTGCGCAACTCCAGATTGTCGATCGTGATGTCGTGACCGTTCAGCACCAGGATTCCTTTTTGGACATAGGTCCCGTTGGCATAGGCGTTCGGCCCGGCGTCGAGAATAGCGCGTCCATTGACGCCACGAATCGTCAAATAGTTCTGATTGACCCTGCAGTCGACCCTCCCATCCGATTCATTTGGAGCTTCCGGCATGATATAGGGAATTCCATGGTTGGCATCGATCAGTACGGTGTCGCCGTTCTGCGCGGCGTAAATTCCGGCGCATACCGTGGCATATTGACCGCTAGGGCCGACCGTTATCGTGGCAGCGCCTCCGATCGATGCGCCCGCAAAGAGCAGTAAAGTTACCATTGACGTTTTCATCTTTCCCCCTCCTGTAATTTGGTTGTTAGTTTTCCCGCTCAGGATTAGCACCGCTTCTGAGCTCGCCCGCAACATCGGTCTGATCCCCTGCGGAGCGATTCAACGAATGAGTCCAGCAAGCAAAAAAGAACACCCGATATCGGCTTGCTTCGCCGATTGGAGATAATTAAGCTCCCGTTCATCTTTCGTTGTCAATAGGGTTAGCTGTGGAAAAGATATAAAGAGAAATAATTCGATGTGACAGGCAACCGGGACCCGCTACGGTTTTCATCGGCAGGCGTAAAAATAAAACCCCATCCCGAAACGGGGTGGGGTTCGTGAGAGTTCTACATGAATTCTGCGATCTTCTAAAGCTTCTCGTGAAACTCGCAAGCGGAACAGGAGATGTACACCCCACCCGGCACGCCGCGCTCCCGGTCTTTGACCCGCTTCACAATGCGTGTCGGTTTTGAGCACTTAGGGCAATCTGTGCTCTTGGTGGTGTCCATTTCCTTTTTACGGTCGCCCGTTTTCGCAATCTTTGCCATGATGTTTCGAATCTCCTTGCGCTTGTAGACCCGTGCCGCTTCGTCCTTTGCTCAATTTTGCTCGCACCATTCGCATCCGCGTTAGAGCGAAGCAGTCCAGATGAACAACAGATGAGCGGGAAAATGGCCCTGATACGAGCCAGAGCGGTAGCGAATCACTCCCATCGGTAGTTTACACGAAGCTGCGGTTCCCCACTAGCCAGCCCCGTGTGCGCGTGACTCCTATTTCTCGCTGGCGTCCCCCACTTTTTCTGGCAGAATGTCGGAGGCTCTGGGAGAAGAATTGGAAGGTCGCTCATTCGTAGAGACCTTCATGGCAGGAGCAGGATCGACGGCCCCGATCTGGACCAGTCCGGGCCTCGGCGCTTCCGATGCTGACGCGGAGGCGGCTGGTGACGCAACCGGATGCATTGGATGACCAAGCTCCACCGGAATGCCGGCGGCTCGAATTTCCGGTTGAGAGTATTTCCATGCCAATTGACGCGTGGTCCGTGCCAGGAAATACAATCCCAGCCACAGCACAATCAAAGCTACCAGGCTGCCTTCCGGCCCGAATTCGCTGCCCGTAAGCCAGGTCGGCCCGTCCACATAGCTATGAATCACGCTCGAAGCCTGGCGGCTCCCCGCCAGTGGCTGGCCAAAAAGGATGGCAATACTCGCAGTCCAGCCAAAGTGCAGTCCCCAACCCAACCAAAGCGCATGGGTCCGCAGATAGGCAACCGACAGCAGCAGAGCTGCCACCGCGCTGATCCACACCGCTGTCGGCGTCGATCCAGGAGTTTCCACACGCAGCAATCCGAAAAGAATTGCGGCCAGAATCGCCGCGCTGAACGGGCCGGTGGCTTCAACCAGCTTTTGAAAGGGATATCCGCGAAATGCGATCTCTCCGGCGAGCGCTCCCGCCGCAAGCGTCAGAATTTGTACGCCCAAAAGGGTCCAGTATCGACCGCCCCCCGAAATCTGCACATAGAAATGACCGGCGAGGGCTTCAATCAGAATGACGACTGCAACCATTCCCCAGCCCAGTGCCGCTCCCAATCCAAACTCTCGTGCGCCTCCGGGCCTCGCATCCAGTCCCATTGCTTTGACCGGCTCGCGGCGGCCATCCCAGGCAAGCTCCATATACCCGAAGCCAACGACCAGGATGAAAATCTCGAACAGATTCCGAAGCAAAGGAAATAACGCTCCTCGACTGAATCCGTGTGCCGCTTTATTGGCAATGTAGAAGGAAACAAGCAGCCAGACCACACCGGCGATAAAGCGAGCGAGGGCGCGCCCCCGGCCCGGACCGCGAAGCAGGCTCATGCACCCACCCCGCCAAACGGAATCAGCCGCCAATACGCGACAATCCGACTATGCCCGGCCAAAATGCGAGCGGAAACCATGTTTCTGCTGGTTGCGAGCACCGTTCATCCTTCAGTAAAAAATTGCGCCATGTTGCGGAACTTCGAGATACGGGTGCGAACCAGCTCATCCGTGGCAAGCTTTTTTAGCTCGTCCAATTGCAGTTGCAGCGCCTCGTCAAGCAGCTTGATCGCCTGCGCGGGATTTTCTTGCGCGCCTCCCGGCGGTTCCGGCACAACTGCGTCCACGCAGCCCAATCGCAAAACATTTTCAGAGTTCGTCCGCAGCGCTTCCGCCGCCAACGCTCGCTTGGTGGCATCGTGCCACATGATGGAAGCGCAGGCCTCGGGCGAAATCACCGAGTACACGGCATTCTCCAGCATCAACACCCGGTCGGCGACGGCCAAAGCCAGCGCCCCGCCGGAGCCGCCTTCGCCCGTAATCGTCGCGACAATTGGAACGCGCAGCCGCGACATCTCGCGCAAATTTCGCGCAATGGCTTCCGCCTGTCCGCGCTCTTCCGCGCCAAGTCCGGGGTTCGCCCCAATCAGGTCAATAAACGTAAACACCGGACGGCCAAACTTCTCGGCGAACTTCATGGCCCGCAGCGCCTTTCGGTAGCCTTCAGGATTCGGCATGCCGAAATTCCGAGCGACCTTCTCCTTGGTTGTGCGCCCCTTCACGTTGCAGATCACCAGCACCTGCTCATCGTGGAAGCGCGCCATGCCGCAAGACATCGCCAAATCGTCGCCAAAGGCGCGATCGCCGTGGATCTCGCTAAAGTCGGTAAACAGCGACTCGATAAATTCCATCGGATAAGGACGCTTCGGATGCCGCGCCAACTCCGTCTTCTGCCAGGCCACACTCCGGGTTTCGGCTGGCGTTTGTGTCCGGTTGTCTGCTGAATTTTCTGCCATCATGGTAGAACTTCGATTCTAGTGGCCTTCAGCGTTTGCGCACAACTGGGGGAAGTCGATTCGGCAAATCCTGTATCGCCTCCCTCATGATGCATTGGATTCAAAATTCGGGCGCGGCGGCAGGCCATCCAGCACGCATCCGCCGGTTTCTATCGCTGGTACGTGAACAATGCGCCTTCAATTGAGGTCGCTATCGACTCTTGCAAGCACAATGACTCGACTTCGCAATAGAATCTTCCGCAAGGAACAGCCTCTCGTACTCGACTTGAATCTCATAAACTTGCAGCCTCGCCGGGTATAGTAACGATGGAACCGAAATGTTCAATTGCTTCAATTGGAGAAAGAGTCTTTCATGTCCCATGCGTTTCGCCCATTTCTCCATTTCCTGTTTCAACTTGGATATTTTGGACCGTTTGTCCTTGGGATTCTCGACTCCTCGTTCCTCGTCTTGCCATTTGGCAACGATCTACTTGTTGTTGGGCTGATCGCGCATCACCATGCCGGGTTTGCGTTTTATGTTCTTTCCGCCGCCTGCGGTTCCACCATAGGCGCACTATTGCTGGCCGGCGTCTCTCGCAAGTTTGGCGAGGAAGGCATCGAAAAAGTAGCGGGCAAGAAGCGATTCGAGAGCCTCAAGAAAAGAATCGGAGAGCGCTCCGGAGTGGCCGTCGCCATCGGGTGTCTCGCGCCGCCGCCATTTCCGTTCACCATGGTCATTGCCGCCGCCAGCGCCCTGGGCTATTCCTTATGGCGCGTGGCGATCATCAATTTTGTCTGTCGTGTCGTCCGATTTGCCGTGCTCGGCGTATTGGCCATTCAATTCGGCACCGCTATTTTGCGGATCGCCAAATCACCGGCTTTCGTCTGGAGCATGATTGCTTTTATCGCCCTGTGCCTGATAGCCACTGGATTTTCTATCTGGCACTGGGTCCGCTCGTCCCGATCTGACGAGCAACAGGAGGCCTCGACCTCTAAAACATGAACTCCGCCGAAACTTGAAGCGTACGCGCAGTCAACTGATTCGTGACTCCAGCAATCGGCCGTCCAAAGCCGGCGCCTGGAGTCGGCCCGTTCCCATACGTCCCGCTATAGCCGCCGAAATTTGCATGATTCAGAGCGTTGAACGCTTCCGCCCGCAGCTTCGTTTGGATCCTCCCACTTCCAATTGCGAAAGTCCTCTCCAAAAACGGATCTACCTCGTAAATCGCTCCGCCACGACCGCTATTGCGACCCACCACAGCCCCATCGATCACTGGCCGGTCCGTGGTCGCGCCCAGATCGCCGCTGTTGGTCGAGCCGGTCACATAGTTGTACGGCAGCCCCGATGCAAGCGTCATAATCCCGCCCGCGTCGATGTCGAACCGCGCCCGATAGGCCCCGCTTAGCACAACTCGATGGCGCTGATCGTAGATCGCATTCCCTTTTTCAGCAGTGCCCGTGAAGTTCGGATCGTTTGGGTTCTGGCCCGGAACATCTGGATCTACATTGTCGATTGTGTGCGACCATGTGTAGCTGGCGAGGAGTGCCAGTCCATTGCCAAATCGGTGGCTCATGTTCACGTCGAGCGCGTCATAAAGCACATATCCGTCATTCACATCGCTTTGGATCACGCTGTATGGCGGTTGAGGCTTTCCGGCGGCGAGCGGATTGCACGTCATTCCATGCTGCTCGTACCACGCAACCCAATATGGTCGCGTGCAGTTCGCCGCCTGCGCGGTCCGGCTCTGCCCCTGAGCGGTGCGGATGAACGGCGCGGGTGGGTCCACATCAAGGGGACGAAGGTTTCTCAGCGTGTGAGCGCCCACATAGTCCGCGCTCAACACCCAACCAGGCCGCAGTTCCTGCTGCACCCCTGCAACCCATTGCTGGTTGTATGGGTTGAGCAGTTTATTTGGATAGCCGCGCAGGGTGGATGTCGGAAAGAATTGGTTGAGATACGCGCTCCTTCCCGGTCGAATATATAGACTGCGCAACGGGACTGCGGCCCCAGGCGGCAATGCCGGTAGCGGCGCGGCCGTTATGCTCGACGGAAAGCCAACCTGGCCAGGAGCTGCGGTGTAGTTAAACACTCCCGTCGGCCCCATCAGCGCGTAGTTCGCTTCGGAATTGTCCACCACCTGCGCGTAGTAGATGCCATAGCCCGCCTGAAAAACAGTCTTCCCTTGGCCGCTGGGGTCGTATGAAAACCCAATCCGCGGCGCGAAGTCGGCCCGCGCGTCCGTAAATGTCTGCCGCTCGTACCTCAGTCCGAGATTCACCGTCAACTTAGGAGCAACACGAACATTGTCCTGCACGAACAATGCCCACAGCATGTCATCCACTGAATAGTTTGCGTTGCCATAGCTCTGCGTATAAGTCTCAACATTGGCCAGGTTATCGAGATAAGTCGCGCTTTCGCAAATATCCAAAGCTTGTGTGCATGGAGAGTAAACGAACTGCCCATCGTAAATAGGCCCGCCATACTCTTTGCTGTCGCCTCCGCTGTGGGAGCGAAGAATTTCCGCTCCATAACTGAATTGATGCCGCCCCAGCGCGGATGCCAGCGTGTCGTTCGCCTCATATTGTCGATTCAGCAGCAACGCGGACTGAGATGTTCCAGAGGTAAATGTCCCGCCCGTTGAGATGGGAACGACGAATTGAGTTCCATCGATCACGGGATCGAACTCCGTAATCGGCGAGGCCAGTTGAAATTGCACTCGGAGATTGTTCACAAGCGAGGAACTTAAAATCGCCGTCTCGCCGAGTTGTTCCGAGTAGGTACGCTTGCGGAAAATTCGGTCCACCGACGGCAGACTGTTTCCGCCAACAGTTCCATTCGGGTTTGTGTCGTAAAAGCTATCGACGTCGCTGCGAAGAAATAAATTGTTCGCTCGGTCAACTTGACGATCGACCCGTAAGAAAGCCAGCCATGAGCGGTAGTGCCCGACAAAATTCCCTGGAGCGATCGGCGAGGTCACCGGAGAAGCCCGGTCCTCTGCGCTGTACTGGCCAGAAAGAAAATAATGCGTCCTGCTGTTTGCGCCAAGCGGTCCCGAGACTGAAGCCGCTCCCTGCCGCAGCGTGTCATTCGTTATGTCATTTCCACTGCTCGCCGTCGTTGGCGAGAAGCCCGACAATTTTGCCTCTGGCCCGGAAGGTCGCCACAGCCCCAGCACGGTTCCATGAAATAGATTGCCTCCACTCTTCGTGACGATGTTCACAACTCCACCCATGCCGAATCCGTATGCGGCTGAAAACGCATTCTCCAGCACCGTCATCTCCTGCACCGCCGCTAACGGTACATTCGTAAAAATTGTCTGGCGCCCCCACATGTCGATGCCATTGCCGCCGTCGATCTCAAACCAGGTCTGCCTTCGTCCCGAACCGTTCGTCGTGAACAGGTCCTGGTTCATGAACGCATCGCCCTGGTTGATCGCGGGACGATTCGCCGAGTTCAGCAAGGGCAAGTAGGTGATTCTGCGGTTCAACAACGGAGTCTCTTGCATTTCGAGCGCCCCAAGCGTGTCCCCCAACTGCGGCGAGTCGGCACGGAGCGCGTTTACCGTTCCCGTGACAACGACACGAGTGCGGTTTTCAGCGACATTCAGTTGCAATCGAAGATTGGCAGTCGCACCGCCAACCAGCGAAAGCGCGGAAATATGCACGGATGAAAAGCCGGATTTTGTCGCGACAACGTCGTAGCTCCCGGCGACGGGAAGTCCGGACAACGAAAACCTGCCAGCGACGTTTGTAGTGGCTGTACGATGCAGACCGCTCAGGGAGTTGGCCAGCACAATTGCAACGCCGGCGATGGGCGCGCCATTCGAATCTCCCACCTGCCCCAGTACGGTCGCGGTATCCGGAGTTTGCGCAAACAATACGCCGGAAGCGACGCAGAAAAGAACGCTGAGTAGCGCGACCGCTCGAATCATAAAGTGGCTGTTCTTGAAATGTTTCAGGCAGTGTGATGTTTTTTGGGTGCCCCATCCTGGCGCCGCTAGGGTGGGATGGACCAATATTCGCATCGGCACGATATCCCGATAAATGGCTGGTCTTTACTGGTTCACTGCGCTCGCAAGAAAACCGCCGTCTACCACTAAAATTTCGCCGGTGACAAAGGAAGCAGTATCCGATGCCAGGTAAACCGCCGCCCCCACCAATTCCTCAACTTTCCCGAACCGTCCCATGGGAGTTCGCAACAGCAGTTCTTTCCCACGCCCCGTATTGTCAAGCAATTCAGAATTCAGCGGAGTGCGAAACACTCCCGGAGCGATTGCGTTGACGGTAATCCCATGCGGCGCCCACTCGATCGCAAGCGATTTTGTCAAGGAAGCCACGCCTCCCTTGCTTGCGGCATATGCAGCCACTTCATAGAACGCTACAAAGCTTGTCAGTGAAGCGATATTGACGATCCGTCCGCGGCCGCGTTCGATCATGTGCCGCCCGAACACCTGGCAACTGCGCAGCGTGCCTGTCAGGTTTGTATCGAGAATCTTCTGCCAGGTAGCTTCATCCATGTCCAGCGTCGCGACCCGCTTCGTCGTACCGGCGCAATTCACCAGGATATCCACCCCGCCCAGCTTCGAAATCGTGCTTTGCAAAACTTCTTCGAGCGAACCGCGATCGGCAACGTCGGAAGTGATCGCCAGCGACCGCCGCCCAAGCGCTTCAATCTGCTCGGTAGTTTCTTTCACTTGTTCGGCCCGACGCGAAGTCGCGACTACATCCGCTCCTGCCGCGGCAAGCCCCAGTGCAAGCGCGCGGCCAATGCCGGACGTACCGCCAACCACTACCGCCACTTTTCCCGCTACATCCACTCCCCTGATCGCGCTCGTCGCCATCCGATACTTTTTCTCCAACAACAGACTATCGCTTTCACAGGGAGAAATCCCAAATCGTCAGCGCGGAAAGCCGTGGCCCTCTTGCTCCCCGCCTTTTACCTGCCCGTATTCCAGCAGCGTGACAATGAACACGCCGCCTGCGATGTTGCCGAGGACGGCCGCCAGCAGCCACCAAAAATAATGCGACACCGTCACCCGATGCAGCAGCACAGCGGCCAGTATTTCGCCGCTGCTTGCCACGCAGTGGGCGAAGTGGCCAAGTCCGACGAGAAATGCAAGCAGCCAGATCAGCATGACCGATCCGGTGATAGAGTGACTTCCGCTGACAAGCCATGCCACCAACGCAATGATCCAGCCGCCAATCACCGCGCTCCAGAAAATGTGGCTTTCGCTGACATTTGCCGCCTGCTCGCCAATGGCGGTCATTGCGCTCACGTACTGCGGCCGCAGCGCGCCGGTACGCACTGCCAGCGCCGCAAAAACAAGCGCTCCAAACAAATTGCTGGGCAGCACTATGCTCCACAGCCGAAGCGTTGTCCAGAAATGCTTCCGCTCCGCGAACATCAGGGCCACCGGGTATAGCGTGTTCTCAGTGAACAGTTGCGCTCTGCCAACGATCACGGCGATAAATCCGATCGGGTACGCAAGAGCCGCAATAAAATTGGTTGTTGCGCTCGGCGGCAGTGTTCCTGTTACCACGGAAACAGCCAGCGCCGTCAGCCCCATTGTGATTCCGCCAGCCAGACCGGAGACGGCAAGCGCGATCGCCGGACGGTCCAGCTCATGCCGCGCATTGCGAGAGACCTGCTCGTAAATTTCATTCGCGGTGGGTCGATCCAGGTTCAGTTGCACTGCCTCGGCAACCGCTTCCGCGGCAGGTTCGGGACGGCCCTTTTTACGCAGTTTGCTGAAAGCCACATTCACTCCATCAGACGCTAGGAGAGGTTAGATG
>JBOGLY010000080.1:0-9380 GCA_050746425.1 Acidobacteriaceae bacterium | reverse complement strand
CTCGTACTCTGTTCGCCCGCAAAGTCCATGCTTAGTTTGTCATTTCCAAGGCCGTATCGTAGACCACTTTGGTTTGAATGGATTTTGTTCGTGGAAATAGTCTATCCCGATGCCGTCCCAGGTTTTTTCTTATCAGAATCTTATATTTACAGACGAATGCACCGGTAATGTGGCAATCAAGCTTGACAGGGTCTTATGGCCTTAGGCGAAGATAAGGCGAAAGAGGAAGTATGCCATCCGCCGTCCAGCTACGCTCTGAAATTGAAGCAGCACTTTCCCGTCGCATCCCGTCCGCGCTGACCCCCAGACCGAGAACTTTTAGTTCCTTTGCCGCCACGGGCATTGTATCGCTGGACGAGGCGCTGGAAGGTGGACTGGCCGTCGGTGCAATCACAGAGATCGCAGGCAGGGAATGTTCAGGGCGAACGTCGCTGGCACTTTCATTTCTTGCTGGTATCACGCAGACGGCAAAAGTTTGTGCATGGGTCGATGTCTCGGATGCTCTCGATCCTGAATCCGCAGCTGCTGCCGGGGTCGATCTGGAACGACTGCTCTGGATACGATGCGGCGTTACGGACAGGAAGAAGTTCCGGAAAAATTCTTCCCAGGGATTCGTCCTTCCAGAAAAATACTTTATTCCCGCAAAGATTGTTAAGGGGCTGCATGGCGGAGGCTTTGGGCCGCATCCGCGCGGAGAAGGAAAAGGGCTGCCGGATGCCATCCATGATTTTCTTGGGCACAATTCGGTGATGCCGCAGCACCCGGTTTTGCGTCCACAACGGAGAGCCGAACCAACTTTGCCAGATTCTCATCCAACAAAGTCATCTCTAAATTCTGCACAACTATCTCGGTTCAATAAACCCTGGTCGAGAATTGAGCAGGCGCTTCGTGCAACCGATCTTCTTTTGCAGGCCGGTGGCTTCAGGGCAATTGTGCTGGACATGGCCAGCCTGGCGCCCGAGTATGCTTTGCGGGTTCCGTTGGCGACATGGTTCCGCTATCGAGCGGCGGGGGAACAAAGCCAGACAAGCTTGCTGCTGCTGACCCAGCAGGCATGCGCAAAAAGCAGCGCTGGGCTGGTGCTGCACATGGGACCAGCCAATCCGCTCAAAAACGAAGCCACTGTCTTTACCGGCGTCCAGCACGCTGTGGAAGTTATTCGCGAGCGCTTCCAGCCTGTTTCAGCGAAGGTGGTCCCAATGCGGAAGCCGCCACAAAGCGAACGCGGCACAAGCTGGCAGAGCGAAACAGCATGGGGTTGCAGGCGATGAAGGATCACGAAGAACTTTACGTTTGCCTCCATGCAAAGGAATTTCCAGCGCAATCTGTGCTGCGACTGAGACCGGAGCCAGGGGAGAAACCATGCGCGGTGATGGAGGGCGAGCCGCCACTGGAACAGGTTTGCTCGCTGAACGGGAAGGCGCGGCGGCTTGGCGTCGTTCGAGGCATGACGCGAGTGGAGATGGAGATGTTTCCATCGGTCATACTGCTATCGCGCTCGAAGCCGGAAGAATCGTCAACAAGAATGGCGCTGCTGGAATCCGCGGGAAATTTTACGCCGCGCGTGGAAGAGGCAAGCTCGGAAATTGCTTTCCTGTGCGTTCTCGATATTGCGGGAACGGAGAAGCTGTTCGGTCCGGCGGCAAAGCTGGCGGAGACTCTGCTTCAGCATGTCAAAGCGTTGGGAATCACGGCCTCGATTGCGATAAGCAAAAATTTTCATGCGGCCATTTGCCTTGCGCGCGGGATGGCTTCGAGCGCTACGGTGGCTTTCATTCCAGCCGGAGAGGAAAGCGAAGCGCTTGCCCCGCTGCCTCTTTCGGTGTTGACCCTTTCAGAAGATCATGCGGAGATTCTTTCGTTATGGGGAATTTTTACGCTTGGCATGTTGGCTGCTCTGCCTGAAAGGGAACTGATTGCGCGGCTGGGGCAGGAGGGCAAGCGTTTGCGCCAGTTGGCGCGCGGAGAACTGCCGCATCTTTTCGAGCCGATCGACCCGCCACACAAGCTGGAAGAATATCGAGAGCTAGATTCGCCGGTTGAAATCCTGGAGCCGCTACTGTTTGTCATCGGCGCCATGCTGGAACAACTGATCGTTCGCGCAAATATGCGAGCACAGGCACTGGCTTCTCTAACGATTCAATTGTGGATGGAATCAGGCGCATCGCATACGCGAACCGTGCGGCCCGCTTTGCCAACAAACGATCGGCAGCTCTGGATCAAACTGCTGCATCTCGATCTGGAGGCCCATCCGCCGCAGGCCGCCATTGTTTCACTGACGCTGACGGCTGAACCGGGAAGCACCAGCAAAGTGCAGATGGGACTGTTTTCTCCACAGCTTCCTGAACCGGGTCGCCTGGATGTAACGCTCGCGCGCATTCGCGCCATTGTCGGCGAGGAATGCGCAGGTCGAGCTATGCTTCGCGATAGCAATAAACCTGGCGAATTTCGCATGGAGCCATTTGCGATTCCCACGCCTCATGGTGCCGAAATTTTCTGTGCCAGGCCACGGACTGCACTGCGACAGCTTCGGCCGCCAGAGATTGTCACTGTGATGTTACACAATGAGCGGCCCATCGCATTTTTCCTCAAAAAGAAACGCTACGTGGTCGAAAAATCATACGGGCCGTGGCTTACCAACGGAGATTGGTGGAACCCGGAATTCTGGAGCCTTGAGCAATGGGACCTGGTGGCGCATTCTGCCGATGGCACCCTGTTGTGCGGATGCCTGGTCCGCGATCAGATCCAGAGTTGCTGGGAGATGGTGGCGCTCTATGACTGAGCGATATGTGGAGTTGCACGCCGCCAGTGCTTTCAGCTTTCTTGAAGGCGCATCGCAACCCGAATGTCTGATCGAACGCGTAGTGGAATTGGAGATGCCTGCGATCGCGCTTGAGGACCGCAACGGTATCTATGGGTCCGCCCGCTTCCACACCAGCGCGAAGCGAAATGGAATCCATGCGCATATTGGCGCGGAGATTGCAGTTTCAGGTTTTGGCATGCGGCTCGTGCCTCCGGAGTGGCTTCCGCACCAGCATGATCCCGAACCGGCGCGACTGCCGCTACTATGCGAATCGCGCGTGGGGTATCAGAATCTTTGCCAACTGACCACGCAGTTCAAAATGCGAGAGGCAGGCAAATGCGAAGGGTCGGCAACTGTAGAAGATTTGCGGCAATACGCTGCAGGACTGGTGTGCCTGACGGGCGGCGCAGAGGGTCCATTGGCGACTGCGCTGGTTAAAAAGGGAGAAGCGGCTGGCAAAAAAATTGTCGAGCAGCTAGTTGAAATTTTTGGCAGAGAGAATGTTTATGTAGAACTGCAGCGTCACCACGAGCGAGAAGAGGAGTGGCGCAACCAGGCGGCGATTCGGATTGCGAACGCGCTGAAGCTGCCGGTGCTTGCGACTAACGGCGTTCGTTACGCGAAGGCGTATGACCGTGAAATTCTGGATGTCTTCACCGCCATACGTCATAGCACAGACCTTGATCGAGCGGGCAGGCTTTTGACGGTGAATCGTCAACGATATTTGCGCTCGGCAGAGGAGATGGTCTCGCTATTCCGCGATGTGCCTAACGCCACGCAGAACAGCGCTGAACTTTCTTCCCGCCTTACCTTCGCGCTGGACGATTTAGGCTACGAGTTCCCGCGATATCCAGTGCCGTTGGGCGAGACGATGAACAGTTTTTTGCGCAAGCGGGTTGCTGAGGGAGTGGCGAGGAGATATATTCCGAAAAAAAATCGTGATCTGCTGGAACGGGCAAAAAAGCAGGTGGAGCATGAACTCGCCTTGATTGCGAAGCTCGGTTTTGCCGGATATTTTCTGATCGTTTGGGACATCGTTCAGTTCTGCAAAAGCCACGGCATTCTGGTGCAGGGCCGGGGCAGCGCGGCCAACTCCGCGGTTTGTTATGCGCTGGAAATCACGGCCATCGATCCGGTCGGCATGGAGTTGCTGTTTGAGCGTTTTTTAAGCGAAAGCCGCGGCGAATGGCCCGACATCGATCTCGATCTTCCTTCGGAGGACAAGCGCGAGCAGGCGATCCAGTATGTCTACCAGCGGTATGGAGAACTGGGTGCTGCGATGACGGCGAATGTGATTACGTATCGTGGAAAATCGGCTGCGCGCGAGGCTGGTAAAGCGCTCGGCTTCGATGCCGATACGCTGGGGCGACTGTCCAGCCTGGTGGGAAATTGGGAATGGCGAGGGAAAAACGATACCATGGCCCACTCTTTTCACGATGCCGGGTTCGATCTTGAGCATCCGCGAATCGCGAAATACCTTGACCTGTCGATGCGAATCCAGGGTTTGCCGCGTCATCTGGGTCAGCATTCGGGCGGCATGGTCATCTGCCAGGGCCAACTGAATCGCGTGGTCCCATTGGAGCGAGCTTCCATGCCGGGCCGCACGGTTGTGCAATGGGACAAGGAAGACTGCTCCGACCTGGGCGTCATCAAGGTAGATTTGCTCGGACTTGGCATGATGGCTGTCTTGAAAGATTGTATGGAGCTGGTCCCACGGCATTATGGCGAGCCGATCGATCTGGCGCAATTGCCGGAAGATGCTGAAGTATATCGAACGCTGCAACAGGCCGATACGGTTGGGATGTTTCAGGTGGAGAGTCGCGCCCAGATGGCGTCCCTGCCACGGAACCATCCAGAAAGGTTTTACGACCTTGTGGTGCAGGTGGCGATCATTCGCCCAGGTCCAATTGTGGGTCAGATGATGCACCCTTACATGCGCCGGCGGCAGAATAAAGAGCCAGTCAGTTATCCGCATCCTTTGTTAGAGCCAGTATTGAAGCGGACCCTTGGCGTGCCGCTGTTTCAGGAGCAACTGCTGCGGATGGCCATGGCGGTGGCGAATTTTACCGGGGCGGAAGCTGAAGAGTTGAGACGGGCGGTTGGAATGCGCCGCTCCTGGGAGCGGATGAAGAACCTTGAAGGCAAGCTGCGATCGGGAATGATCGCGAATGGAATCGATGCCGCCACGCAGGACAAAATCATTCAAAATATCAGCTCGTTCGCGTTGTATGGATTTCCTGAGTCCCATGCCGCCAGCTTTGCTCTGATCGCGTATGCGTCTGCTTATTTCAAAGTGAAATATCTGGCCGCCTTTACCTGCGCAATTTTGAACAATCAGCCCATGGGATTTTATGCGCCAGCGGTGCTGGTAAAAGACGCGCAGCGACATGGCCTGCGCGTGAAGCCGATCGACGTTCAGGTATCGGAATGGTCTTGCACCATTGAGCATGAGCCTGATGGTCCCCTCTCATTGCGAATGGGTCTTGGTTACGCAAAGGGCCTGCGGAAGCAGTCGGCGGAAGCGATCGTGGCTTCTCGTCTGCGGGAGGGGAAATTCAATTCGGCTGAGGACATGGCGCAGCGCGTGCCGTTGCTCAATCGAAAAGAATTGACATTGCTTGCCCGCATAGGCGCGTTAAACCGGATGAATGGAATTGAGCATCGGCGCGATGCGCTTTGGCAGGTGGAACGCGCCGGAAAAATCGAAGGTCCGCTGTTTCAGCGGAATGTCGCTTCGCTGCAGGACAGTTCCGGGACGAAACCATTGCGGCAAATGAATACGGAAGAGCGGTTGATTGCCGATTACGCGGGCACCGGGCTGACGGTTGGCAAACACCCCATGCATTATCGTCGCGCGGAGTTGCAACGGCAAAATGTGCTTTCCGCGAAGGAATTGCGGGACCGAAACGATGGGGAGTACGTGCGCACGGCGGGTTGCATTATTGCGCGCCAGCGCCCCGGCACGGCCAAAGGATTTATTTTTCTTTCGATGGAAGATGAGACAGGAATTGCGAATGTGATTGTCACTCCCGACTTATACGATCGCGAGCGTCTGCTTGTCATACGCAGCAAGTTTCTGATTGTCGAAGGACCACTGCAAAATCAGGATGGCGTCATTCATGTGAAAGCTACACGCCTGCTGGCCTTTTCCGACGGAGCGCTCGACCTGCGCTCCCACGATTTTCATTAGAACCAATTTGGTTCTGTTGACATCCTTCTATAACGAAAAAATCTGTCATCCTGAGCAACGCGAAGGACCTCGCGTTTGGCCGGAAAACCGCGAGATCCTTCGCTCCACTTCGTTGCGCTCAGGACGACAACATTTTCACTGGCGCAGGATGTCAAACAGAGCTATCCACGTCTAAATGCTCTTAGCGCAATTTGCCGGCCGAATTGTCCAGCGTGACGTTTGAGAGTACAGCCGTATCCACTGTCGCCGGCAAATGCGAGCAGAAACCTATGCCAACGTAAAAAGGCGCGTCGAAATGCAGGTGAATTGGCGGGCCGAATTGGTGCATGGGCTCGCCCTCCAGGCTGATGAAGAGCGCGATGGAGTCGCCGTGCTTTTCGATTCCGATGCGTTTCGCCATGACGCCCGCGAGAGTGCCGCCAAAGCGAAATTGCATGTCTGTCATTTGAGCGCCTTTGGACGCGCGTTGCGCCAGATGGATCATGCCAGTGCCGTGCTCACCGGCCATGGCTTCCTTCGAGTCGTCGTCGAGGCTCTGGCGAATCACGAGCACGGCCTTGCGATCGCTGTAGCCCTTGGGATTTGGAAAGGTAACATCGGCGGCGAGCGAAACATCTCCAGACATTTTCTTCCACAGGAAGCGGAACTCGTCGCGCGAGTACCAGATGTTGTACCCGGCGGAGTTGATTGTGTACTGCTTCGTCTTGGGATCAAAGCTGGCGCTGCCCGGCACGACTGCCGCGCCGATATCGGACTGGCCCTGAAAGATGCCGATTGGCGTATTGAAGTTTCTGCTGGGCCGATGAAAATCCGCGGGAGGCGGGACTTGATCGTGCGTGGCCGAGCCGGGCTGCGCCCACTCCGGCACAGCGGGCGAAGTTGTGGCAGTTTGCGCCCGCATCAAGTTTGGAATGGTATAGAGGACCATCACGAGCATCAAGACGAGCCGCATAAAATTGCGCACCACGCTAGAGCGAAAGCTTTCCATAGAGAAGAACTTTATCATCGTTGCGGCCAGGAGAATGAGAAGCAGATTCCCTCCGGGAATGACAGACAGAAACGCAAGAGCAGAAAGATGGGCAGAGGCAGGAAGAAGAAATGGCAGAAGCAGAAGAAAGAAGGCAAAGGCGGATCGTGACAAAATGGGAGGTAAGCCATTATGTCAAACGAAACCATTCCAAATTCATTTGAGTCGGAAGCCGCATCCGAATCGCGCAGTGAATCGTTCGCCGAGATGCTTGCGCAATTTGAGCAGAATCATTCCCACAAGCCTGAAGGCGGCACCAGCCAGCTTGAGGGCACGGTCGTCTCTCTCGACGCCGAAACTGTGTATCTGGATATCGGCTTCAAAGCCGAGGGGATTCTGCCTCGCGGCGCTTTTGAGAACAATGCGGAAGGAATCGCTTCTGGAGATAAATTTCCCGTCTCAGTGAAAGGGCGCAATCCCGAAGGCTACTATGAGCTTTCTCGTTTTCGCGTGGCGCAGCCGACGGACTGGACCTCGCTGGAAGAAGCGTTTGCGCAGAAGTCCACAATTATGGGGACAGTGACGGGAGTTGCGAAGGGTGGATTCAATGTGGATATTGGAGTGCGCGCCTTTATGCCCGCTTCCCGCAGCGGTGTGCGAGATGCCGCGCAGATGGAGAAGCTTATCGGCCAGGAAATCGCCTGCCGCATCATCAAGCTGGATGTAACCGATGAGGACGTGGTTGTCGATCGCCGCGTGATTGCTGAAGAGCAGGCACGTTCGCTCGAACAGGGCCGTTATTCCGAACTGAAGGAAGGCGACATCGTCAGCGGCCAGGTGCGCAACCTTGCGAGTTATGGCGCGTTTGTCGATCTGGGCGGAATCGACGGCCTCTTGCATATCAGCGATATTTCATTGGGCCGCATCGATTCGCCTGCGGATGTGCTGTCCGTTGGTCAGCAACTTCAACTCAAGGTGCTCAAGGTCGATCCGGAAAGCCGACGAATTTCTCTTGGGCTGAAGCAGCTTCAACCCGAGCCATGGGATGCCGCAGGGGAAAAATATAAGACAGGCCAGCGCATCACGGGCGCAGTCACGCGCGTGATGGATTTTGGCGCTTTCGTTGAACTGGAGCCTGGGATTGAAGGTCTCATCCACGTTTCGGAGATGTCGTGGGTAAAAAAGGTGCGCAAGCCCAGCGACCTGTTGAAGCCCGGAGACACGGTGGACGCAATTGTTTTGCAAGTGAGTGCCGGCGAGCGCCGCATTTCTTTAGGGCTGAAGCAGGCGCTCGGCGATCCATGGGTGCAGGCGCCGGAAAAGTTTCCTGTCGGCTCGGTCATCGAAGGCCCCGTGACCAAGCTGATGAAGTTTGGCGCGTTCGTGCAGTTGACCGAAGGGGTCGAGGGGCTGGTCCATGTCAGCGAGATCAGTGCGGAGCGCCGTATCGATCATCCGCAAGACGTGCTGAGGGCCGGTCAGATGGTGAAGGCGCAGGTGCTGGCAGTTGACGCGGAGAAGCGCCAGATCAAGCTGAGCATGAAGCAATTAGTTCCCACTGGCCTGGGCGAATATCTGGCGGAGCACAGCGAGGGCGATGTGGTGTCTGGCCGGGTCGTGAAGCAGTCTTCTGAATCGGCCACAATCGAGTTGGGGGATGGGATTCGGGCTACGTGTCGGAAAAAAGAAGTTGCCTCTGACAACGTTGCCGACAGGAATAGTGGGGGCGCCGATCTGTCGGCATTGACTTCAATGCTTAAGGCCCGCTGGAAGGGTGGAGTAACACCTACCGGCAAACAGATGGAACCGCTCGGTGAAGGCCAGATTCGCAGCTTTCGAATCGTGAAACTGGATCGCGAGACGGAGACGATTGAACTGGAGCTGGCTTAAGCGTATCGGAGTGCGAACGCGAAAGCAGGTCCCTCGACTGTATCCTTGTTTCGCAAAGTTTTCGCTAGGGACGACAGTTCTATTTGGCTTATAGTCGTCAGGCGATTCCTCTAAAGGTCGCGTTCGGTAGCTTGATCGGGAATCGCGGCAATAGAATCCGGAGTGTCGTGGAATGGGAACTCTGCAAATCGATAACCGACATAGGCGTCAGTGAGCAGGTATTTCGGATTGGATGGGTCATCTTCGATTTTCTTGCGTAACTGACTGACAAACGTGCGCAGATAATCGATTTCATTCCGGTATTCAGATCCCCAGACTGCGCCAAGGAGCCGGCCATAGGTGACGGCGCGTCCGGCGTGAGTCATCAGGTAGTGCAGGATGTCGTATTCCTTCCTGGTCAAATGAATGGGTCGCCCGGATTTGGTGACGGTGCGCTGCCTGGGAAGCATCTGGAGATTGCCGATTATCAATGGGGCGTCCTCGGGCCTTTCCGGGGTCCGCGACCGGCGCACGGCGGAGCGAATTCGCGC
>JBOGLY010000079.1:0-9412 GCA_050746425.1 Acidobacteriaceae bacterium | reverse complement strand
CTGGGAGACTGCCGCGGCAGTCGGCGTACTGGGCGCGGTCCTCGGTGCGTTGGTTGGGTATGAGGTGCGAAGGGGCTGGGTGCGGACCCTGCACTGGCATGACGTGCCGGTTGCGCTGATTGAAGATGTAGTGGCCATTGGCGGCAGCATTCTCGTCGTTTCGCGCGCCCTGTTCCTCGCATACTGACCGCTGCTTCAAGTTCTAGAAGAACTCCTTAGGCGATATGTCTCGACACTACGACGGCATCATTCTGGGCTCCGGGCAGGGCGGCACGCCGCTTGCGATAGCGCTGGCCAATGCGGGATGGCGCACCGCGCTGGTCGAGCGCAAATATGTCGGCGGGACCTGCGTGAATTACGGTTGCACTCCAACGAAAACGATGGTGGGGAGCGCCCGCGCCGCGCATATGTGCAGTCGCGCTGAAGAATTTGGGATTCGCGCGAAGGTGAGCGGCGTGGACATGGAACGGGTGCGTCAGCGCAAGGACAAAATTGTGCTGGACTCTCGCGGCAACAGCGAGAAGGCACTGCTGAAAACGAAAAACCTCGATTTGATTTACGGAGGAGCGAGGTTCACGGCGCCCAAGTCGATTTTCGTAGAGACAAATGGCGGCGAGCAATTGTCGCTGAACGCGGACAAGGTTTTTATCGATACGGGAACGCGCGCGACCATGCCTCCGATCGCAGGCCTCGATCAGGCGCAGCCGCTCGCAAACGTTCTGGACAATGTCTCGATCATGGAATTGGATCAAGTTCCAAAGCATTTGCTGGTGCTTGGCGGAGGGTATATTGGGCTGGAATTCGGCCAGATGTTTCGCCGCTTTGGCAGCCGGGTAACGATTGTACATTCGGACGCTCAGCTATTGCCGCGAGAAGATTCCGACATTGCGGAAGCGATTACGAAGATTCTGCGTGAGGATGGAATTGAGGTTTTACTAGGCGCAAAAACGGAGCGGGTGACCGGAGATGCGGGCAGGATCGCGCTGGAGATTCAACAGGACGAGGAGCGGCAAACATTGGAAGGTACCCATCTTCTCGTTGCGGTGGGTCGCTCGCCGAATACTGAGGAACTGGATCTCCCAGCCGCCGGAATCGAGACGGATGAGAAGGGCTTCGTGCGGGTGAACTCGCGTCTTGAAACGAACGTGGCCGGAGTGTATGGTATTGGCGACGTGAAAGGCGGTCCGGCGTTTACTCACATTTCTTATGACGATTTTCGGGTACTGCGCGCCAACCTTTTGGAAAACAAGAATGTCACGATCGATGGACGCATGGTTCCCTACACCGTCTTCATCGACCCTCAATTAGGCCGCATCGGCATGACGGAAAAAATGGCGAGAGAGGATGGGAAAAAGATTCGCGTGGCGAAAATGCCGATGACTTCAGTTGCGCGGGCCCGTGAATTTGGCGAGGCGCGCGGGGTGATGAAGGTCATTGTGGATGCGCGATCGAAGCAGGTTCTAGGCGCGGCCATTCTCGGAATGGAAGGCGGCGAAATTGCTGCCATGGTGCAGTTGGCGATGATGGGCAAACTGCCGTATCCGGTGCTGGAGGAAGGAATCTTCTCCCATCCGACCTTGTCGGAATCGCTCAACGTGATCTTCAGACATTTCGAAGCTTGAAAATCGGCAGGCGGCCTGTAAGCCGAATTCTGTCGAGGACGATCATTCCTCTAGGCGCCGCGTTGCCGCGGACGCTCATAGCGACCTACCCGCGGGTTGTGGCGCGCCGGGCCGGCACGCGGTCCGCGACTTGCGCCGCGGACCTCCCCGCCTATTTGGTCTTGCTCCGTGTGGGGTTTACCATGCCTCCGGCTTTACAGTCGGAGCGGTGCGCTCTTACCGCACCTTTTCACCCTTACCCTTCGCTTGCGCGCCGGGCGGTATTTTCTCTGTGGCACTAGCCGTCCCGGAGCCTTGACGCTCCGGTCCCGGACGTTATCCGGCACACTGCCCTGCGGAGTTCGGACTTTCCTCTCCCGGCGCGCCCTTACGGCCCAACCGGCAGCGACCGCCCAGCCGCCTGCTAGAGCTATGATACGCGGACCGCTGAGACGGATTCACAGTTGATGTCATCGCTCCGTCGAGTTTCCGGTTTCAACCCAGAATGATGGCATTCGTGACATGCACCCACCATGCCGGCTGACGCAGCCAGATCTGCACCGCGAAAATCTGGCAGATGACGAACGCTGGCAAGGCATAGCGGTACACGATGTGAATGCGACGAGTGACGATCACGTCGCGCGCGATGCCCAGCAGGATCAACGCATCCACCGCAGCGTAGAACCAATGGTGAGAAATCATCGGCCAGCGACCGAAGCCCGCCGACGTCAGCGCAATGGTTGCGACCAGCACAAGCCGGCGATGAAACTCCGGCTTTTTGCGCCAAACAATCGCCAGCCAGAAGAAGACCGTGAACAAAAGTATGTCCGAAGTCTGAATCGAAAAAAATGTGTTATTCGCGCCGTTTGGCGGCAATGCCACAGCGGCCGCATGGAAGTGAGAGAAAATGAACCGGTGCATAATGATGGCCGTCAAAATCCCCAGCACCGGAATCAGAACGCCCAACACTACGCCAAACCAGCCCGTCAACTTATGCACCTTAACATGATGCGTTCGCACCAGCGCCGACTGGAAGATAAAGAAGGCCAGCCAACCGGAGAAAACTATCCCGTGGGCCCACAATATCCACGGCCGCGGCGGAGTCGCGTGGATCAGGTTCTGGTCGACTGTATGGCTGAAGCCGTAAATCACCACGGCGGCAATCAGCAGCGACATGCAGAAGTAGAAATACTTGACGAGGAAACGGGAAAATGCGGACGCTTTTCTAGCGCCGGGTCGCGTGGTTGACGCCACGGGAACAATTTGCTCAGTCGCCATTGCGCGGTCTCCGACTTGCCAGATTAAATTTTCGGGGAATGAGCCATGCTAACACGCAGAAAGACTCTCTTTCGCGACAAATGAGGCAGCTTCGCAGCTAACTCTCACTCCCCGCGCTTCACCTCTGGTATCCGAACCGTAACGGTACTATCGAGCAACAACCGGCTAGAGTTCGAGATGAATTCCGGCGCGGCGGCGATATGATGTAGGTTCGGGTGGAGCAATAGTGCGCGCTACCCAACGCAACCCCTCTAAAACCGTAAGGAGAAGTATGGCCACCTATCTGGTTACGGGAGCAGCCGGTTTTATCGGCTCCTGGCTGACGCAGGCGCTGGTGGATCGAGGCGACCGCGTCCGAGCTCTTGACAATTTTTCAACGGGCAGCCGAGAGAACCTTGCTCCGTGGAAAAGCCATATCGAGTTGCACGAGGTCGATTTGCGCGATGCTGACGCCGTAGCCAGGGCATGCGAAGGCGTGGACATTGTCTTCCACGAGGGCGCGTTGCCTTCGGTCCCGCTATCGGTCAAGGACCCGCGCACCACCCACAACATCAACATCAACGGGACGTTCAATCTGCTGGAAGGCGCGCGCCAAGCCGGAGTGAAGCGGGTAGTCTATGCGGCCTCTTCCTCCGCCTACGGCGATCGCAACCCACTGCCGCAGCGGGAGACGATGCTGCCCGGACCGCTTTCTCCATATGCGGTGCAGAAGTTGTTGGGTGAGCTTTATTTGCGCAGTTATTGGGAAGTGTATCAATTGGAGACAGTCGCGCTGCGATACTTCAACATTTTTGGCCCGCGCCAGGCGCCGGATTCCCCCTACAGCGGTGTAATGGCAAGGTTCGCGAAGATGATGCTGGCCGGCGAGCAGCCTACCATCTTTGGCGATGGGGAGCAGAGCCGCGACTTTACTTACGTCGAGAATGTCGTTCAGGCGAACTTGAAGGCCGCGGCGGCACCGGCCGAAAAAGTCGCGGGACGCATGTTCAATTGCGCCTGCGGCACTCCCTACACGCTGAACCAGACCTACAAGTTGATGGCGGACTTGACCGACTACAAGAACCCTCCACAATACGGCCCGACGCGGGAAGGCGATATCCGGCACTCCTATGCCGACATCTCCGCGGCCCAGGAAGCCTTTGGGTATGACCCTAAAATATCTTTCCTGGAGGGGCTTGGGCGCACAGTGGAGTGGTATCGAGAACAGCACCAGGCCCAATCGCGCAGAACGGTTGGGGCAAGGGCCTGATAAGCGCGGGAAATCGAGAACCTGAAATTCGACAGCCTGAAAAATTTCTCTTTATTTGTCTCGCGGCGATAGAAGCTCGAAGCTTCTCCACTTCGTTACGAAAGACCCACTTCGGCACCGTCAAGTTACTTTAGTTTTTTGACTGAAGCGCACAACACCTCAATGATTGAACTCAGGTTCAATTGTCCCTTGGTGTTGGATGGCCCCACTCCCCAGGCTTCTCGCCTGTTGCGTTGCGCTTTTGCTGCCGATGGTTCTAGACGCACGCGCGCCTGCGCAGTCTAGCGCAATAAAATCCTTTTCATTTTCGCTGCACGGAAGCGTGGGTCAGCGGCGCGCGCAAGCGTTCTTACTGCCCAGACTCATTCCTGGGGAATCCGCGGCGGAGCTGCGTCTGAGGGGCCTGCGGCAGCGGTTGGCAATGCCGCGCTTGCAATCGAGCGACCAACCGTGGCAAGCGCTGGGACCCGACCGGATTGTAACGCCGCAATTTGGCGACGTGACCGGACGCATTACATCGATCGCTATCGCTCCCTGGGACGCTTCCGGTAATACCCTATATGCCGGCTCGACCGGCGGCGGTGTCTGGCGATCGACCAATGCCGCGGCCAGCGATCCGACCTCCGTGACATGGCAGCCGCTCACGGACGATCCCGCCGCATATTCCGGGATCAACATTACTTCTCTCAGCATTGGCGCAGTAAGCGTCCAACCGGGATCGAGTCCCAATGGCGTGGTGCTGGCCGGTACCGGCGATCCTAACGATGTGCTCGATTCCTACTATGGAGCTGGAATCTTGCGTTCCGGCGATGGAGGCAACACCTGGACCCTGATAACCCAAAGCAGCGATGGGTTCTCCGGTGGCCTTACAAACTACAGTTTCGCCGGCGATGCATTTGCGGGATTCGCCTGGAGCACGGTGAACACCAGCCTGGTCGTCGCGGCCGTGACCGATTCCTACGATGGCTTTATCAACAACATCAATAACAGCAATTACGACAGCGGCGCGAGTAACGTGGCCGAAGCGGGCCTCTATTATTCGACCGATGCCGGGAAGACATGGTATCTATCCACGATTGAAGACGGGCCCAATCAGGTGCTCCAGTCGTCCCAGAATACCTTGCCAGGTGTATTCCCTGGAGTGCCGGCGACGACGGTGGTATGGAACGCGATGCGCGGAATGTTCTATGCGGCACTGCAATATCACGGCTATTACCAATCGCCAGATGGGGTGACGTGGACCCGGATGGCGAACCAGCCAGGTCCATCGCTCACCACAGGAAACTGTCCGGCGAATCCGGGCACAATGGGAAGCAATTCGTGCGAGATTTCTCGGGGCCTGCTGGCGGTGCAGCCGGTCACAGGCGATATGTTCGCGCTGACCGTCGGCACCAGTGCCTTGGGATTGAACAATGTGGATGAGGGATTGTGGCAGGATGTCTGCAATGCGGGGGCAAACGGGTGCGCGAGCTCGACGGTGCAATTCGGAACGGAGATTGTCGACGCGACGCTCGACAATGCGGACGGAACAATTCCCGATGGCGCGTACAATCTCGCCTTGGCCGCGGTCCCGAATGGCACTGATACGTTGCTGTTTGCGGGGACCGAGGACATATTCAGATGCAGTCTGGCGGCGGGGTGCGCGTGGCGGAATACGACAAATACATCCACATGCGTTTCCGGCCGAGTGGCCCCGGCCCAACACGCAATCGCATTTCTGGGATCCCCGGCCGGACAAATGCTGCCGCTGCTCTACTTTGGAAATGACGGAGGGCTTTGGCGCTCGACGGACGGCGTGAATCAGACTGGAGCTGCCTGCGACCCGGGCGATGCAGCGCATTTTCAGAACCTGAATGGAGGATTGGGATCGTTGGCGGAAGTGACCGGCCTCGCTAACAGCCAAAGCGATGCGAATGTGGTGCTGGCGGGGTTTGGAGTGAATGGCAGCGCGGCGATGACAAGCAGCGGGCAAAGCGCATGGCCGCAGCTTTTAAGCGGGGAAGGCGGCTTGACTGCCATTGACCCAATCAATCCAGACAATTGGTATGCAACACTGGATCCGTATGTTGCAATCGGGCAATGCATTCAGGGTGTCAACTGCACGACTACAAATTTTTCCCCGGCGATTGGCGCATCGGAGACCGGCAGCGATCAGGCGTTACTTTTCACGCCTTATATATTGGATCCGGCTGACAGCTCGAATGTGATTGTGGGGACTTGTCGCGTATGGAGAGGTCTGGCAAGTGGGGGCAGCACATGGAGCATTGCAAATGCCATCAGTCCGATGCTGGATGGGGTTGCAGAGCCGAACTGCAATGGTAATGCGTTGGTGCGTTCTCTCACGGCTGGCGGCGCAGATGTGCAGCCTGGTACGGGGGCTGCGAACAGCGGGTCTCAAGTAATTTACGCGGGGATGGCGGGCCTGCTCGATGGCGGCGGAGGTATCGTTGGCGGGCATGTGTTCTCGACCAAGACAGCCAACCTCGCTGACGCGACCACAAAATGGACCGACCTGGCGCTTTCTCCAGTCGCCAATGAGCAGCTATATAACGGAGTCTTCAATCCGTATCTCTTCGACGTATCGTCGTTGTACGCGGATCCCCACGACGAAACTGGAAACACGATTTATGCAACCATCCAAGGCTTCGGCGTTCCGCATCTTTATTTGTCGACCGACGGCGGCGCAAACTGGAACAACATCTCTAAAAATCTTCCGGACCTGCCACTGAACGACGTGCTGGTTGACCCCAACGATGCCAGCGTAGTCTATGTCGCTTCCGATGGCGGCGTGTTCGTGACTCAAAACGTCGCAAACTGCGAGTCTAGCGGAGGACAGTGCTGGAACATCCTGGGGACGGGTCTGCCGATGGCCCCGGCCGTCAAGCTTACATCGACGTTGGCGGGCGGAGGTTTACTTCGCGTTGGCACATACGGCAGAGGAATTTGGCAAGTTCCTTTGTTGGGTGGAGTGCCGCAGACCACAATGAGCCTCACGCCCACGACGCTTACCTTCGGCGGTCAGCAAATCCAGAGTTCGAGCAGCCCTCAAATCGTAACCGTAACCAACACTGGAAGCGCGACTCTTACAGTCAACAATATTTCAATCACCGGAGATTTTCTCGAAACCGACAATTGCAGCGGCGCAATCGCTCAGAATGGCACATGCCAAATCTCGGTGACATTCAACCCGTCGGCGTCTGGAACTCGCACCGGTACATTGACAGTTTTCGGCAACATTGCAGGCGGCCAGCAGAATGTCAATCTCACGGGGACCGGCACTACGCAGTCCCCTATCGTTCTGTTGCCGAATGAAGTAGATTTTGGCGCCCAGCAGGTCGCTACGACCTCCGCCGCGCAACAGGTGACCATCTCAAATACAAGCACAGCCTCGGTCGATCTCACATCGGAGAGCGTGACGGGACCATTTGCAATTCAAACCAACACATGCTCCTCCTCGCTGCCCGAGGATTCCGGCTGTACAGTTGCCATTGTCTTTCAACCGACCGCACCTGGATCTGCCAGCGGCGTGTTGACGGTTATCACTGGACAAGGAACCGAATCAGTAGGACTTAGCGGCAATGGAGAGAATCCCGCGACCGACACGCTATCGCCTACCTCGCTCGCTTTTCCGGCGACACTGGAAAACACCGCGAGCGCGCCGCAGTCGATCACGCTTACGAACAGCGGCGGAACGCCATTGACCGGGATTCAAGTACAGGCGACGGGCGATTTTGAAGTAGTGAACGGATGCAGCTTTTCATTGAACGCGCAGTCTTCATGCACTTTGACAGTGCAGTTCACACCGCATTCCGCTGGCGCGGAAACCGGCAGCATCACCGTCACTGATATTTCCCGACAACAGGTTGTCCCATTGAGCGGGACCGGCATCGCTCCAGCGACCGATACTTTGTCGCCGCTGTCTCTCGCCTTCCCGTCGACACCTATCGGGCAAAGTGCAGCGCAACAAACCTTGACGTTGACGAATTCCGGCGGCTCAGTTCTATCGCAAATAAGTATTCAAGCGGTTGGCACAGGATTTGGGGAGAGCAATAACTGCGGAAGCGCTCTCGCAGCCCACTCCGCCTGCGCCATCGTAGTCACATTCCAGCCTGCGTCCGCTGGAAACCTCACCGGACAGATCGATGTATCGGACGCGACTCGAACTCAGCTTGTGCAATTGACCGGCTCAGGACAAACACCAGGAATAGACAATCTATCCCCTTTGTCGCTCAACTTCGGCGGACAGGTAATAGGTACCGTCAGCGCGCCGCAAACAGTCCTGCTCAGCAACAACGGACAGACAGCACTGTCCGGAATCCACATGGAATCGGGCAATCCGGATTTCATGTTCACCACGACCTGTGGTGCGACCCTGGCAGCGGGAAGTTCCTGCGAAATCCAGGCCGAGTTTGAACCTCACGCAGTTAGATCGGATAGTGGAATTCTCACCGTTATCGATTCAGCCCGCACGCAGCAGGTCGCAATGATTGGGACAGGAGAGTTGGCAAACGTAGCGCTGACTCCGGGGACTTTGAATTTCGGGTTTGTCGGTGTCCAGGTTTCTTCCGCCGCACAGACGCTTCAGTTAAGCAATGGAAGCACGGCGATTTTGACTGGAATCTCTTTTGCAACCAGCGGGCCGTTTGCGGAAACAAACAATTGCGGAACAAGCTTAGGAGCGGGGGGAACATGCACCGTTTCTCTCACATTTTCCCCATCTGGCACTGGAAACCAGAGTGGGACGGTGACCGTAACTACCGTCAACGGCGGATCGATGACAGCCCAGTTGACGGGAACGGGTATCAATTTCGATTTGGCGCCAACCAGTCCAACCAGCGTGACCGTCGCCAATGGAAATGCTGCCAGCTATTCTCTGGAACTCACTCCCGCCAACGGCTCTGCGGGAAGTGCGACCATTGCTTGCACAAGCCTTCCCCCAAATACCACCTGCACGGTCAACCCTGTCAACCCTGCTCTGACTAACCCGGGAGGAATTCAGATCGCGTTGGCGACGGGTGTGGGCAGCGCAGCGCAGGTCCGTCGCGCTGGCATTCTTGGATCGTTTTCATGGCCAGTTGGATTGCTCCTGCTTTTGGTCACGCTCTACGAAATTCGCCGCGGCAGCGCCCGCTTGCGCCCAGCGTTACGGCGACTGCTGCTGATTGCTCTTTTAGCAGGGTTCGCCGGCGAAATGGGAGCTTGCGGAAACGGCGGCGGAGTCCTCGGATCGCCGAACCCTCTGCCCGTCAACTCAACTACCCCTCCTGGAACATACGCCCTCACC
>JBOGLY010000078.1:0-9467 GCA_050746425.1 Acidobacteriaceae bacterium | reverse complement strand
GCGGCAAGTGTGGCACCCATTTTTTCCGCGAGCCGAAGACGGAAGGGATTCAAGTCGGTCACAACCACGTGTCTGGCGCCAGCATGCCGGACAACCGCAGCCGCCATCAGTCCGATCGGGCCTCCCCCGGTAATCAGCACATCTTCTCCAAGGACCGGAAACGACAGGGCAGTGTGGACCGCATTGCCGAATGGATCGAAGATCGAAGCGACATCGAGTGAAACGTCGGAATGATGGCGCCAGATATTTCCCACCGGCAAGGAAATGTATTCGGCGAATGCGCCGGGCCGGTTAACGCCAACGCCTCGAATGTGCGCGCAGAGGTGGCGACGACCGGCGAGGCAGTTTCGGCAGAGACCGCAGACGACATGGCCTTCTCCGCTGACAATCATCCCCGGCTGGAAATCCGCGACGTTCGAACCTACTTCCGCGATTTCACCAACGAATTCGTGCCCAATCACGGTCGGGACCAGGACAGTCGCCTGCGCCCAGTTGTCCCAATCGTAAATGTGCAGGTCGGTTCCGCAAATGCCGGTCATGCGCACGCGAATTAAAACGTCGTTGATCCCGATTGACGGTTTCGGAACATCGTCAACCCAAAGACCACGCTCGGAGCGGCTTTTTACCAGGGCCTTCATAGTCTCTCCATGCTCAAATTTTTCCTACGCTCTGAGCATTACTGTAAATGGCGGCTTTGAAAATTCGTGGACAGGGAATGGATTATCAGCCGAATTCCGGTCCGGCGGCAGCAATCAAGCGAGCGGGATTGCCGGGCAGTGTGGAGAGGCCGAGGGCCATGCGCGTGAAGCGGCGCTGTGGGCAGAAACCATGCGAGACGAGCACGGGAACGATCGCGTTATGCTCGCCCAGGACATCCACAAAAACACGACCGCCAGCCGCGCCAATCGCCGCAGCCGCCAATGCGGGAGCTTCGCCCGGCTCGGCGACCATGGGGCCGAGTTGCGATGCCACCAAGCCATGCCGCAGGATGGCGAAACCGTTCGGCGATCGCAGCGTGAGAGTGTCGCGACGCGACAGAAAATCCTTTAGCAGGAAGCGCCGGTCTGCGCCGAATGCAGCGCAATCGAGTTCAATAGCGATCTCGATATTCGCGGAACCTGATGTGCCTCCGGCCGCGCCGCCGTAGCCCTCCCACCGTTCCATTGGGCACAATTGCAGGAAGCCAAGCTTTGCATAGATGCCCGTAGCGCCTGGGGCTGCGTCCAACAGCGCCGCTCTTCCACTGTTTTGCAGCAGTGAGGCGCAGGCGCTGACAAGGCGGGTAGCCAGTCCGCGTGCGCGCCAATCGGAGGCGACAAGCACCATCGAGAGCCAGCCGAACGCAGCACCATATGGCAGGACCGCAGCCGTCGCGATGAGTCGTTCTTCGAAGGCAAATCCAAACACTGTGCCACGAGTAAAGAACACCCGCCAGTCTGCCGCGTTCTGGTTCCAGCCAGCCTCTTCTGATAAGACCAGGGCACGGGAAATCCAGCTCGCGTCCAGCACCTTCGGATCGAATTTGTCTAGCGATGACATTCTGAAGACCTTCAAGAGCGCCATGCTCATTCGAAGTAACGTGCAGACGCGACAGATGTGATCTTAGCCGACTGCCGCGGACCGAGAAGGATCTGTAACTGGTCGCGCTTGGCGGCGTGAAGCATGGGCTGCTCGAGCGGCTAACTCAATTCGTCGTGAAATGAAAGATCCACCCAACAAATCCCTTGAACCGTTGAGGTTACCTAGTACCCCTAAAGTAACTTGTCAGATGGGTACTTTTAATCTAATGTTTGGTCACCTTAGTCACCCATCTTTAGGGCAGAAGCATCGGCTCCATCCCCCGATCGGCGCGTGTCTGGCCTGGCGGGGAGTGAATCGGCGCGCCCCACCAGGAGTGTCCCATGGACGCTTTGAAGGATCCTTTTTGTCTGCTGGGCGAAAACAAGTTCGACACAGAACTCAGTCGAATTCACGAGGTAGCCAACCTTCCCCAAACCAAAACCCAAAGCAGGCAACACAGATATCTTCTCAGCGATATAGCAACTGCGACCCTGGGAGATTGGACGCAACCATGGACGAGTTGGGCTGTCGGAACGATGAAGCGGCTGAGCATTGCCTTCATTGCTCTTACCCTTCCCATTTGCTTCGCAGGGTGCGGCGGAACTTCCAGCATGGCGTCTCAAATCACACCTCCCGCGAATGCTAGCAGCGGAACAACTGGCACTACGGGAACGACGGGAACTACGGGGACTAGCGGAACCAGCAACAGTTCTGGGACTTCAGGCAGTACTGGAACTACAGGCACCAGCGGATCTGGAAGCACCGGCACTACGTCTACCGGGTCTACGGGTTCTACCGGGACTACGGGCACGACCGGAACGAGTAGCAGCGGCGGCGCGACCGGCACCGGTGGAAGCAGCGGCACCGGAACGAGTAGCAGCGACGCCCAAGGGACCGTCATCGCAAACATCCAGACAAGCTCTGCGAATTGGACCAGTTTTGGTCAGGTTGGACCGCAGTATATTGACTGCAGCCCATCTCCTTGCGAAGGCATTTCATGGTCGATGAAGCAAGGCATCACGCTTCCATCGCTGAGCAACGACGCAACCCAATTCAACTTAGGTGGAACCACGGCTTATGGAGACGTGCTTTTCACCGCGGCGCAGATCGGACGGAGCGCGCCAGGAGTAAAAGACGCCGACCATACACTCCTGCCGACGGTGCACAACCTTACATACGACACGGATTTCTATGTGACCGACGCCACCATCACACAAGCGCTGGAATTTGATATCAGCTTTTGGATGGGAGATCAAGCAGGCATGACGTTCGGCACGCAGTGCAACTATCTCGGCGACAAGGATTGGGATGTCTACGACAACGCGACGAGGAAGTGGATGTCGGCTGGAGTTCCATGCAAGCTGGTGGACGGATGGAACCATCTCACGATTCAAGTTCAGCGACAAGCCAACAACGTCACCTTGTATAAGTCCATCGCGCTGAACGGCACAACTTACACATTGAATCAAAGCTATCCAAGCGTCATAGCTCACACATCCTGGTGGGGGGTTGATGTCAATTTCCAGATGGATGGAAATTCCAAACACTCGGCGAATACTACATACCTGGACAATCTGAGCCTTACCTACTGGTAGCACGGCGTTGCACCGTGTTTCAATGCACATCCGAGCGTCGTCATCGGAGTTATGGTGCAGTGGGCGCACCGCAAGCGGATGTGAGCAGGTCGCATAAATCGCCACTCTGCTGCTCACGAGTCTCCTGGGCCTGGGGCGGCGCATTCGGTATCTCACCCAGGTTCCAATTCCATTGAATGAATCGCAGGATGGAAACAAAATCCATCTGTTGATGGGAGATGTAGTTGGTCTTTGCATAGGGCGAGATGACGATGACCGGCACCCGCATTCCAAGACCCTGTCCTCCGGGCAACGTAGCGGTTACCGTGTCGGAGAGTTGAGGCGGCGGGACATGATCGTACCAGCCGCCGCTTTCATCCCAAAGCACTACGATCGCGGTGTTCGGCCACGCGCTTGAGTTTTTCACCGCCTGCACAAGCTGGCTCAGCCATTCAATTCCATCCAAAATATTGCCTCCGCCTGGATGCATGTCATGGGCACCGTCCGGCGTGATCCAAACAACGGCGGGAAGGGTTCCGTTGTTTAAGACGGACTCAAAGCCCGACATGGTGAAGTTTTGAATATGCGAAGAGTTTTCTGTACTGGTGAAATATTGAAATGGGTCTTCCTGTGGCACGTAATCTTTGCAGGTTCCATTCTGCGAGTTGGCATAATTCGTCTGATAGAAGGTCCACGTCAATTGTTTCGCGGTCAGCTGATCTCCAACGTTGGTCTCGGTCATAGGAACCGAAATCTTACCGGCACCCTGGGTTTGCTGCTCATAGGCGCTGCAAGGATCGTAAAAGGGAAGAGCCGATGCGTTGTGGTTGCTATCTACCGTAGCCGCCACCATGTACAACTCCTGGGCGGGCTCGCTGTTCATTGCGGACATATAGAAATTGTCGGCCAGAGCGTACTGCTGGGCCAGCGACCACAGGTTGCTGATTCCCCAGCTTGTATTGTCAGTCGCTACTCCGGATAGCGACGCGTCGTAATACTGCATGGCAAGATCGCCTTCTTCGAAGGCAAATTTATCCATCTTGCCCCCGTCCCAGCTCCCCGAATAATGGGGCTGATCGTGGGTCATATCCGTGGTCGTCAGAGATGTAACTGGTGTAGGCGACACCGTGTTTCCTGCCGCGTCCACCTGGCGATAACCGAGCGACGTGACGCTCGGCCCGTTCGCCCCAGGGTATGCCCCAAACAAGTTATCCAACGAATGATTTTGCATCATCAGGATAATCAGGTGATAAATGGGTGAGTTGGTGGTTCCCGGCTTCTGCACGGTGACGGTGGTCGAAGCCGTTACTGTGCTGCTGCCCGTCGCCGTCAACGTGTATTGAGTTGTAGTGGTCGGCATCACAGTCGTCGATCCCGATGCCGACACTACTCCAACGCCCGGGTCGATTGAAACGGTGGTTGCGTTCGTCGTTGACCAAGTCAGCGTGGAAGAATTTCCTGCAATGATCGTAGGCGGAGCGGCCGACAAAGTTGCAGTTGGAGCTGCCGCTTCCACAGTAACTGTAGCAGCGGAGGTCACCGTGCTGCTGCCTGTTGCCGTCAACGTATATTGCGTGGTGGCGGTAGGACTGACGGTGATAGATCCCGACGCCGCGACCGTGCCTATGCCATTGTCAATGGTAACGGTGAGGGCATCGGTAGACGTCCAGGTCAGCGTGGCGTGATTTCCAGTTGTGATTGTCGATGGAGAAGCTGTGAGCGTGGCGCTGGTGACTGGCGGAGGCAAAGCGGGCAGCAGCCCGGCGCCGCGGCAGCCAGAAAGTAAAGCTGCACAGACGCATAATGCGGCGAACGACGAGCACCTCCCAGACGAATTCACAATTCACCATCCTTTGGGTTCATGGCGGGAGCCATGGCCGCATTTAAAATCGCGAACGGCAAAACAGAAATCGGGAAAAACGATGACACCGCCCAACGAAATTTCCAATTCGCGTTTGGATGCTGCTTCCAACGTTCGAGATGCCTCACTCGCCGCTACATCGCGAGCATTGGTTGCCTTAGTGTTTTAAATTGACTTCCAAGGCAAGGATTTTTAGGAGGCGGCAGATCGCCTATTTCATAGCAGTGCAATGTAAATCCGTCCCAAAACGGGATGTATTTTTTTCCCGTTTGAGTACAATTTGCACGGGCCAATGAAAGGATGCCTGAAATTTAACAAATTTCTCAAAAAAGACTTTTCAGCTCCCGGAAATTGTGTATTATCCAACTAGAAATTCCCTTGTAGCTCTTCTGCCTTGAGACCTGATTTCGAGTTTCCGAGCGGGAGGAAGTTGAATGGATCCAGCGCCGGGCAATGCCGCCGCTTGGTTTCTATGTGACCTTCTTCGCGTATCGCGCGACTTCGATTCGGGCCTCGCTAAATGTTGCGTGCTCGTCATGATTTCTCCGGGGAGCATGGAAAAAAGAGGTAGTCGAGTTTCCTCGGACCCGCTCCGTCTCGTCGCTCAGACCAGCCCAATCTGCAAACAGAGTCGACTCTCCCACTGACAAGATACGTGGGCGGAGCCTTACGAAACCTCAAAACATGCACGTGCCCCAAACAGCACAGTGCCGAGGCAGATTCATGAAAAACATTTTCCCCTACGCGGCACTGATCCTTTCACTCTCCACCGCTCCCGCATTCGCAGCCATCAATATCAGCAGTCCATCCAGTGGCGAGCATGTCAGCTCACCATTCACCGTCTCCGCTTCCGCATCGAACTGCTCCTCTCAGGCTGTCAGAACGCTCGGCTATTCGATGGATAACAGCCCCGACACGACTCTTTTTAGAGGCAGTACATCGATCGATGCCCAAGTCTCGGCTTCGAAGGGCACGCACATCGTGCATGTGAAGGCGTGGAATACCAGCGGCGCGGTGTGCGTGGCCGAGGTCGCAATCGACGTCACAAACGTCACGGACGACCCCGCAACTGACACCTCCTCCGTTCCCTCGGATGCACTTAGGCTCAGCAGCTTGCAGACGCTGGGCAACTGGGGGGGGGTGCACGACGCCGCGACCTCTGGATCGGCCAGCGGGCACATGAGCCTGGTTGGATCGCCAGAGCATAGCGGGCCTTCACGCAAGTTTGTGACCGACTCCTCGAACTGGGGCGGCGAACGATATTCGGTCACCTTTGGAGACGATAGGACGTCCACCAACTTTCTTTGGGATGGATGGGTGTACCTCACCAGTTCCTCCAGTCACATTAACAGTCTGGAAATGGACCTGGATCAGACAATGCCGAACGGCCAGACTGTGGTCTTCGGGTTCCAATGCAACGGCGCTTACGGCACGTGGGACTACTCGGAGAACGTTGGAAGTGCGAGCAACCCTAAAGGTTATTGGAAGCATTCGAGCGCGAGATGCAACCCGCGCAGTTGGAAGGTGGACGTGTGGCATCACGTTCAAATCAGCTATTCCCGCACCGACACTGGCAAGATCACCTATAAAAGCGTATACCTCGATGGCGTTGAAAAGACCTTGAACGCCACCGTGTTTGGCGCGCGCGACATGGGATGGGGATCCGGCCTGACGATCAATTTCCAGGTGGATGGACTTGGCTCCAGCGGCTCGTCCACGGTGTATCTGGACGATCTCACCCTCACACGATGGTGAAACAACCCGCTACTCGAGCGAAGCGGAAAATTTGCGGATCTCAAACCCGCTTCGCTCCTCCCGTTCCAATCTCTTCGGATCAATGTTGAGCGGCATGTCTCGGTAGGTTTGAGACCTGCAACGACAGGATGACGCGCGTTTCCAAGCGCGCCAGGTCCCGCACCAGCTATATACCCAATATCCTCGACTCTCCGCTGAGAATGCGGTGGAGCTATGCCCAACCCTCAAACATGCACGCGCTCGAGACGTGCTGAGGCAGATCCAATGAACAAACTCCTTCCCTACACAATTCTGACACTCCTCACCTTCCTCACAGTTCCCATATTCGCGACCGTTTCCATCAGCAGGCCAGGCAACGGCGACACGGTCGGCTCACCCGTACAATTTGTGGCGACCGCTGCCACAGGCTGTTCTCGCGGCGTCGCTTCCATGGGTGTCTACATCAACAACGATCTGCAGCGTATCCAGACGGGATCGAGCCTGAATGCCTCAATCTCGCTGAGCCCAGGCTCCTACAACGCAGTCATTGTGGAATGGGACAATTGCGGAGCAGCCACAACCGCCTCGCGATCTATTAAAGTCACCGGCCAGACCGGCGTCTACGTGACTTCGCCCGCGAACAACAGCACTGTAGGGTCACCAGCCAGCTTTGTAGCTACAGCCGCCACCAGTAGCTGCGCGCAAGGCGTTTCTTCCATGGGCGTCTACGTCGACAATGCGCTGAAATACAAGGTGAGCGGAGCAAAGCTGAATGCCCAGGTGGCTATGGCTGGGGGGACCCATTCCACCGTTGTACAGGAATGGGACCATTGTGGCGGCTCCTCCGTTGCGCACATTGCCGTGAAGGTTGAGACTGCCACGAGCAACGCCAAGGCGAAGACCCTCTCCAGACTTCAAGCCAACAATGAATGGATCAGTTGGGGACAGGTTGGACCGAAATACATTGACTGTTCGCCGTCACCCTGCGAAGGCATCGAGTGGTCTCACTCCTTAGGCGTTACATCTCCGTCGAAAAGCGGCAACGCAACTAAGTTTACTCTTGGCGGATCTCATGGGACCGCCGCGTACGGCGACGTGCTGTTTACCAATGCGCTTATCGGGCAAGGCTCCTCGCAGGGAATTCCAGATAACGATCATGCATTGATACCGACGCTTCACAACTTCACGTATGACACGGACGTCTATGTAACAAATATTTCCGTGACTCAGGCACTGGAGTTCGACGTCAGCGATTGGATCGGCAATCAAGGGGGGATGACATTCGGCACCGAGTGCAACTATCTCGGCACAAAGGCCTGGGACGTGTACGACAATAGTGTGAGGAAGTGGGTTTCTACCGGAGCTCCATGCAAGATGGTGAATGGATGGAACCATCTGACCATTCAGCTCGAGCGAGGATCGGGCAACAGCACCTTGTATAAATCCATTACGCTGAACGGAACGACTTACACGCTGAACAGAAGCTATGCAAGCCCGGTGGCTCACCCGAGTTGGTGGGGCGTGAATGTCAACTATCAGATGGATGGAAATTCTAAACAGTCTCCAAACGCCACGTACCTGGACAATCTCACTCTCACGTATTGGTAGAGCATCGCATGGAAGCGCGATTGCATATACCGACTGATCCGATGGCAGGACGGGCGCATCGCCCGTCCTGCTTTCAGTTCGCAATTGACTTAATCCACGAGTTTGACCGCGTGTTCGATCGGGACTCGTTCGGCAGACAACAATTCCAGCACGGGCTTCATTACACGCTGCTCCACGTCCCGGATGGGCATCGGGGGGATCACCGTTATCCAACCGGCTAAATTGCCCAGCGCCAGGTACGCGGCGCGATTGACGTGCAGAAAATCGAGAGGATACTCAGGCTTTCGCGCGCGCGTTTCGACCGGGTCCGCATCGAGAATGTAGCTGATGTCCGGCTTCGGAACCAGCTTCAGGATCGAGCGAGCATACGCGCGAGTGGCTGGATTGCTCAGTGTTAAATTTGCCAGCTCGTCATAGATGTATCGATCGCAAATTATGAAATCGGCGCCGGAACGCATCGCCTTCGCAATCGTCGCGCGAAGCGAAAAAGCGTCCAGCAAATAGAGACCGAGCCGTACCCCGCTCATCGGCCATGACCGCACATTTTTGTCTCGCCGGTTTATCGGCGCGGTAGGAGATCCGACGCCCTTGTCTCCCTTGAAAATGGTATGCCCGGTCGCTTCACGCATCCGCGTCAATTTGGCGACATCATCCCAAAAAGAGAGCAACACAACGCGCAGACCAGCCTCTTGCAACCGGGTACAAAGGTTCGCTATCTGAGTGCCCTTTCCAGCGCCGTCGATACCGGAAAAACTTATAAGCCTACACCGCCGCTTGTCTCGCGTTGGACCCATCGCTATCCTCCTTGCATTTTCTTCGGAGTATTTTCTGGCTCCGTGATCACGGCCGGCTGGGACTTCCCTTCGATAGTGCGACAACGGTCCCAACGGCAACCGCGGCTCCCACTATCAAGCCGACCCTGATCAGGATGGACCGCGCTCGCCTCTGCTTGGCGGGAGCAATCACCGCGCCGGCAGGCATTGAGGCCGGAATACCTGTCGTTTTTTCATAAGGCGCGGCCGCAGTGCCGACAGGTTGCGTCGTGTTGTTTTGTTGTTGTGCTGGCGCTGGCTGCGAAGTGCTAGGGGATGAATTCCGATCGACCGCCTGGGGCGCAGCAGTGGAGGGAT
>JBOGLY010000077.1:0-9491 GCA_050746425.1 Acidobacteriaceae bacterium | reverse complement strand
ACTCCAGATACCACAAGCTATAGCCTTCCTGGGCATTTACATAAAAAAGCCCGGTCTGGGGATCGAAGCTGGGAGACCACCAGTTTGTTCCGCCGCCTTCCGCGCTATGCACCAGGGTGCCAGCGAGCTGGGGTTCTTTGGCTGGGTCGGGAATAGGACTTCCGTCGGGGGCGACGGCCTTGGCCCAGTTCGTTGGGACGAACTGGCTCGTGATGAGGTTTTTTCCAGTTTTCCGGTCCAGTACAAAAAAGTAGCTGTTGCGACTGGCCTGCGCCACGAGCTCACGCGGTTTTCCATTGAATTCTCCGGTGAACAGTACTGGGGTCTCGACGGCATCCCAGTCGTGGGTGTCATGAGGAGACGCAACGAAATACCAGACAATCTTTCCTGTATCGGCATTGAGCGCAAGAATGCAGGAGGTGTAGAGATTCGTGCCCTTGCGCACGCCACCCGCCAGCACCGGATGCGGGTTTCCGGTTCCCCAGTAGATCAGATTCAGCTTTGGGTCGAAGGTGCCGGACATCCATGCGGAACCGCCACCCTGGCGCAAGGCCTTGTCGTTGGGCCATGTTTTGGCGGCGGCTGTTCCCGGCTCCGGCAGCGTAGAAGTCTTCCATATCTGCTTGCCCGATTTCCAATCGACGGCTTCGATCCAGTGGGGAATATTGTTCATGTCGCCAGATGTTCCGACGATCACGCGGCCCTTGATAACCAATGGCGACACACTCAAGTAATAGCCATCGACAACGCTGGCGATCTCTACATTCCAAATCGGCTTGCCGGTGCGTGCATCCAGGCAGAACAAGCGGGCATCCGGCGTCCCGAAATAGATACGCCCGTTGTAGTAGGCCACACCTCGGGAGCCGAGATGGTCGCCATTCGATGGCCGGTCGAATTTCCAGACCTGTTGTCCCGTCTTCGCATCTACTGCCCATACCTTGTCCGGCACGGAGAAATAGAGGATCCCGCCGACCATAATTGGAGTCGACTTGATCTGTACAGAATGGGTCTGGAAGGCCCAGGCCAGCTTGAGCGACTTGACGTTCGACCTGTTGATCTGGTCGAGAGTGCTGTAGCGCCGGCCGGAATAATCGCCATTGAAAGTCGGCCAGGAGGCGGTGACAGAAGGGATCGAGTCTTGTGCGCCGGAATTCTGCACCAGCAGGCAGATGGCACCCACGACCAGCAAGATTTTTACCGCTGCCGTGTTACTTGAGCGTTTCAAGGTACGCCAAAACATTGTAGATGTCCTTATCGCTATATTCGGAAAGCAGTTTTCGGTGGGCTTTGAGCGGATCCTTGACCTGGACCTTTACCGTATCGACTGGCCAGGAGCGATACGAGAAGTCCTCGGTCCGAATCGCTACATAGAAGGGGTCCCGATAGAGCAGTTTCCCTTGCACTTGCTTGCCGGAAGGGAGAGTGATCGTGGCCGTGACGTTATCCTGACTCGGCAGGAGGAACTCCTTCTCCAGGGACCCGGCGTCGTATTTTTTTGCGATTCCAGCAAGAGCGCCGGCCGGTGAGTGACAACGCGAACAGCCGCCCTGGCCGTAAAAATACTGCTTGCCTGCCGCGGCATCGCCCACCAGGATTTGCTTCAGGAATGCCTCATTCCCGCCGCCATGCAGCTCGTTGGCTTTCAGCAGTGAACGAAGATAGGCGACGACGTCGGAAATCTGCGATGCGCTCAACTGGGATCCGAACCCCGGCATTCCTTTGTCGGGACGTCCTTGTGCTATCACCATATTGACTTGGTTCTCAAATTTTTCAGGGTTGCGTACGATAGGCGACTGCATCAGATTCGGCCCTATACCGCCGGTGGCTCCTTCGCCATGGCAGACTTCGCAGGTTGTCTTGAATATCGCCTCACCACGCTGCACCGCTGGATTCGCCATCGGCTTGGGTTCTTTCTTGGTCTCCGCTGCCGATGCGACATACGGAAAAGTGAAGAAGAAAACGACGGCCAATGTCGAAAGGATGGAAAGTATTCGTCGCATGAGATCCATGTTGTGTCCCGAAACCTAAAATCCTAACATCAGCGGCACACGTGGAGAAAAAACAGGCCATACCCGGCGTTTTGTTCTGATGGTGGGATGATTTCACTCCGAGGTCTCACGTGCGAGACCTGGGGCACCCGGCAAGACTTGGTATCCTGAAACCAGCGTCTCCGCCCATTCATGATTTTCGTTCTCGACAATTACGATTCGTTTACCTACAACCTGGTGCAGGCGCTCGGGGAGCTGGGCGCGGAAGTGGAAGTGCGGCGCAACGATCAGGTGACCGTCAAGGATGTGGAAGCGCTGGCGCCGGAACGGATTGTTATTTCGCCGGGGCCATGCACGCCCCAGGAAGCGGGCATCAGCATCCCGCTGGTGAAGCATTTTGCCGGCAAGGTGCCGATCCTGGGAGTATGCCTGGGCCACCAGGCGATTGGCGCGGCGTTCGGCGGCAGGATCATTCGCGCGCCGCGGCTGATGCATGGCAAAACCAGCGCGGTGGAACATGACAGCCGTACAATTTTTCGCGGCATTCCCAGCCCGATGGTCTGCACGCGGTATCACTCGCTGATTGTGTCGGAGGACGGGCTGCCGGAGGAGCTGCAGATTTCCGCGCGCTCCGAGGGGCTGATTATGGGACTGCGCCATCGCAACTTTCCGGTGGAAGGCGTGCAGTTTCATCCCGAGAGCGTTTTGACCGGCGAAGGTCAGCGGCTGATCGCCAACTTTTTGAAACTGGAGTAGCAGGATGCTTCGTCTGGGCTGGCGCGCGTCGGGCGGATGCCTGCTGATGATCGCGGCGCTGGCTGCAAGCGCGGCCGCGCAACAGATAAATTCCCACCCAGGCGCGTCGGCATCAGTCGCGCAGCAAACAATTGGAAAACTGGACGTGTCGGCCACGGCGGAAAAAATTCAGGTGGCAGGCGCGGTGACGCTGACCGGAGACGGCACGCTGCTGGGCAACGGCAGCACGGTGATGGCGGGGAAATTGACGCTGCCGATCCATCTGACGCGGGGCGGGGAACTGGATTTGTGCGCCACGACGAAAGTGGATCTTTCGCAGCAATATAACGCTGCCAATGCAAATAGTCCGCTGATGGTGGCGCTGGACCATGGCGCGATCGAAGCACATTACAAGGTCGGGAAGAATTCCGACGTGGTGCTGACTCCCGACCTGCGGATTTTGCTTTCCGGGCCGGGGAAGGCCGATGTTCGCATACGCGTAAACGACCACGGCGATACATGCGTTGCCAATCGCGGAGACAATGCACCGTATGTTACGGTGAGCGAGCAAATGGGAACGGGCGTGTACCGCGTGATGCCGAACCAGCGCGTGATGTTTGAGAATGGCAGCGTGCGCAACGTAGTGGACAACGAGTCGCAGCCGTGCGGCTGTCCGGCGGCGACGGTGATTTCGGTGGCGAGCGCGGGCACTGCGGCGACGACTGGAAAAGCGGTTGCGAAGCAGGGAGATGTCGTAGCTGCGAAGTCCACCGAGAAACTGGAGACCGTGGGCGGGCCTGGCTCGTCGGCGGACGACACGGCATTTCCATTGGCGGAAAGCGAAGGACTGGCGCCCGTGCCGGCCGCTCCAACAAGGCCGGTGGTGCCTGTGGGAGAAACTCATTCCGAGGTGACAACGACGCTGAGCTACATTGCGCCGAAACGGACGGTTCCCACCGGAACGGCTTCGGGGATGGCAACGCCGGAAAGCGCCGCTACGGTAGCGAGCGCGCCCGCGCCGGGATTCGGGCCATCGGTGTCGAATGGTCCAGTCATCATGGCGCAACCCGCCCCGCCAAAACCCCACAAGCGCGGCTTCTTCCATAAGATTGGCCATTTCTTCGCGAAGATTTTTGGATAGCTGCTCGCGCTTCAGATCGCACTAAACCGCGAGGAAATCAACTTTCGAGTGATCGAAAGTCGTGCGGTGAGATTAATATTGCGCCTCAATGAGTGCTTTGCCCTGAATGCACCAACCGATTCCGGATTGTGATACATTGGACGCGTGCAATACAGGTTGCACCCCGTCCGCGGAAAGGGAAGATCCCGCCTGAACTAATCTGCAAGCCTCGAGAAATGACTTCTCTTTTGCCCGTGCAGCGGACACCGGGCCGAAAAGGAGAAGGATATGTCTCGTGAGCTTACCGTGAAGCCTAGCCTCGAATTTCTGAGGAAACAAGCGAAACAACTGCAACGCACGATGCCTCAGGGCAAGCTAGCTGATGCGCAGCGCGTATTGGCCAGGGAATACGGCTTTGCCGATTGGGCGAGATTGAAATCGTATGTCGTTACCCTCGGCCTCGCACCTGCCGAGGCACTGACGGCTGCCATTCGTGACAGCGACGCGCAGGGAGTCCGCGACCTTCTGGCAAGCCACCCCGAACTGAAAGCAAGAATCGACGAGCCGCTTCCCAATTACGGGTTTGGCATTCATGCGCTCTTTGCGGCCGTGCAGCGAAGCGATCGGGCGACCATCGATATTCTGCTAGGTGCAGGCGCCTATATCCGCAAGCGCACCGAGTGGTGGGCGGGCGGCTTCGGCGTGCTCGATGATTGTGCTCCGAGCCTCGTCGATTTTCTTATCGAACGCGGCGCCCTGATCGATGCGCATGCCTCGGGACGGCTGGGGAGGCTCGCGAAGCTTGCCGACTTGGTCGCAGCGGACCCAAGCGTGGTCCACGCGCGAGGCGGAGACGGGCAGACGCCGCTGCACTTCGCATCGACGGTAGAGGTTGCCGCATTTCTTCTAGAGCATGGCGCGCAAATCGATGCGCTCGACGTGGATCACGAGTCCACTCCGGCCCAGTACATGCTGCGCGTCGAACAACTGCGGCACTATCCGCATGATCGCCAGGACGTGGCCCGCTACCTTATATCACGCGGATGTAAGACCGATCTTCTGATGGCAACGGCACTGGGCGACCTGGGTCTGGTGCGGCGTCATCTGGACGCGGACCCTGCCTGCATTCGCATGAGCGTCACGGAAGAGTGGTTCCCAAAGAAGGACCCTCGCGCCGGAGGCACAATCTATCTGCGAGAGTTGGGAGCGAATCGAACCGCTCACACAGTCGCGCGGGATTTCGGCCACGAAGAGGTCTTTCAATTCCTGATGGAGCGGACTCCGGAAGATTTGAAGCTGGTGTTGGCCTTCGAACTGGGCGATGAAGGCACCTTCCATGCCTGTCTAGCTCGCAATCCGGACGCGGCCAAAACTCTGTCAGGCGCAGAGCTAACCAAATTACCCGCAGCGGCGCAGAGCAACAACACCAAGGCGGTCCAACTAATGTTGAATGCTGGCTGGCCTGTGAATACCCCGGGCGATATGGGAGCCACCGCACTTCACTGGGCAGGATTTAACGGCAACGCTGAAATGACGCGTGCGATCTTGCGCTTCCAGCCGGACCTTGAGCTGAAATCGCAGGAGTATGAGGGGACCGCACTGTCTTGGGCTCTGTTTGGCTCAGGAAATGGCTGGCACCGGGAAACAGGAGATTTCGTGGAGACCATTCGCGCACTTCTCGGAGCCGGGGCAGTCATTCCGCACGACCCCGAAGCACTGGAGCCCAGTGATGCGGTGCTGGAGGTGTTGCCATGAATGCAACCAGACGCCCGATTTCGGTGTGGATTCTCTCTTGCCTGTATATTGCGGTGGGGACAATCGCTCTTGCCTATTACTTTCCTGAACTGATGGCACACCTGAAGGACAGCTTGTGGATCGAACTTACTGAATTGCTGGCCATCGTTTCGGGAATATTCATGTTGCGGGGACACAACTGGGCACGTTGGCTCGCGATCGTTTGGATGGCCTTCCATGTAGCGATCAGCTTCCCGATGTATCGTCAGACGGCGATTCACTTGGCAATCTTTGCGGGGATTGCATGGGCCCTCTTTCGTCCTGAAGCGCGGCGGTATTTCGCGATCCGCAAATCGGGCGGCCAATAGGCGAGCCTCCCGGTTTTGTCTTGGTTGACGCTAAATCGCCGAGTCACTCACGGAGGACTCTGACTCCCATTCGCCACATTCAACGTTCCGAATTCCTGGCCGATCACGGGGTAGTCGGAAGCGGAGACCCACCGCAAGAGCGTCATGCCATGCCAAAGATTTTCTCGCCTACGCTACACTGGAGGAGTAGACCTTTGCGTTCGGCGGCCCACCGGTTACGAGCGAAAAATTCCCAATGCAATAAGGAGCAAGTTCATTTATGGCGATTCCCGCCACTCAGTTGCGTCCCGGCATGATCATCAAGCACAACGGCGAGCTGCACTCGGTTTTCAAGGTGGAACACCGCACCCCCGGCAACCTGCGCGCGTTTATCCAGGCCAAGCTGCGCAACCTGCGCACGGGCGCGATGTACGAGCACCGTTTTCGCTCGCCTGACCCGATCGAGCGCGTGGTGGTGGATGAAGTAGCGATGGAATTTTTGTATGCCGATGGCGACGACTACTACTTTATGAACACGGAAAACTTCGAGCAGACGAACTTGAACGCCGAAACCCTGGGCGATGCGGTTGAGTACCTGATCGCGAACCTGCCGATCAAGGTTTCGTTTTTCGACGGCATTCCGGTGGGCATCGATCTGCCGCAGACCGTCGAGATGACAGTGGTGGAAACGGAGCCGGGACTGAAGTCGGCAACCGCCTCTTCCGTGACCAAGCCCGCGAAACTTGAGACTGGGTTGGTGGTGCAGGTGCCTCCGTTCATCAACGAAGGCGAAAAGATTCGCGTGGATACGGCCGAGGGCGCCTACCTGTCGCGCGCATAAGCTGCCACCAATTCCTAATCCTGGCGGGAACCAAATCGCGATCGTCAGCGTATATCCTTACCGCGGCACATTCTGCACATAACCTTGGTGGCTGATGACTGCTTACGCGGCGGTAAAGTGGATTTGGATTGTCTTCGGCTGCTTCTGGCTGCTGGCGGCATTCGCGCAGAAGCGCAGCGTTCGGCGGCAAAGCATAGGATCGCGATTGCTGCAGATGTCGATCGTTCTGGCGGCGCTTGCGCCTTTCTATATTACGGGAATACGCTTTGGAATCCTGTACGGAAGATTTCTTCCCCATACGCCGGCAATCCAATACATTGGGGTTTTGCTGCTTCTGCTGGGCTGCGGCTTCGCGGTGTGGGCGAGGTTCACGCTAGGCAGAAACTGGAGCGGCATGGTCACGGTGAAGCAAGACCATGCGCTGATTATGCGCGGGCCGTATGCGTGGGTGCGGCATCCCATCTATACCGGTATATTGCTGGCGCTGGCGGGAACCGCGGTTGTTTCAGGCAGGCTTTTTTATCTGCTGGTGCTGGCGCTCTCCATATTTTCACTGTGGTTGAAGCTGCGGATTGAAGAGAAATTCATGCTGGAGACCTTTGGCGAGCAATATGCGGCCTATCGACAACGGGTGAAGGCGCTGGTTCCTTATGTGATCTGACTCTCGGCGCGGATGGGCACCCCGCATGGTCGAATAACCCAGGTTAGCTTCCCACCCCAGCGGGCAAAAATCGCCCGTCGGGGACCCCGGTTCGCGAACCTGGGGCACCCGCATCTTTGCGCGGGTTGCGCGTTTCCGTTTCCATCTGCGACACTGCCTTTGCTGTGTTCGTCCGTCACTTCATCGTAAAAGGTCGCGTGCAGGGTGTTGGCTTTCGCTGGTATGTGCAGCGGGAGGCATCTCAACTTGGCCTGCGCGGCTGGGTGCGCAATACCGCGGACGGCGATGTGGAAGTCCTGGCGGCGGGCACCGCGGACCAGTTGAAGGTGTTGCGAGAAGCGCTGGCGCGCGGCTCGCGCGGATCGCGGGTGGATGGGATAGACCAGCGCGAGCGGCCTGAGACCGAGGCGGAGAATTTGCGGGAATTTGAAATTGAAGGGGCATGGTGAACCAATGTCGCAACTGAATATCGATTGTGAGCCGTTGAAGAAGCTGATTCGCACCGTACCGGATTTTCCCAAGCCGGGAATTTTGTTTTACGACATCACCACGCTGCTGAAGGACAAGAGCGGTTTCGCGATGTTGATCGACGCGCTGGCCGCGCATTATTTTGAGAAGGACATCGACCTGGTGCTGGGCATTGAGGCGCGTGGATTCATCTTTGGCCCGGCGCTGGCCTATCGGCTGAATGCCGGATTTGTCCCAGTGCGCAAGCCGAAAAAATTGCCGGCGAAAACGGCGCGCGTTACCTACGATCTGGAATACGGCACGGATTCGCTGGAGATCCACCTGGACGCGATTGAGAGCGGGCAGCGCGTGGTGATCGTGGACGACCTGCTGGCGACGGGCGGCACCATGCAGGCGACGGTGAAGCTGGTGCGGCAGCTTGGCGGCGAAATCGCAGGACTGGCGTTCGCGGTGGAGCTGGATTTTCTGAAAGGGCGCGATCGCTTCGACGGCCTGGACGTGTTCAGCCTGCTGCATTACGACGAATAGGGCCATTGGCGGAAGGTACTGCGCGCGGAGCCATTGAACGCAACCCCAAATTGGGGTTGTCATCCCGACCGGACCCTGAGCGCAGCGAAGGGGAAGTGGAGGGACCCGCTGTTTGCTTGCGCAACAACCCGGAATCCTCGTCGGGTGCCCGGTTTGCCGCGTATCCGTGCAGCGGACAAATAAGAAGCTGCTCCGGGTGGGCAGGAAAGAAAATCGTTGCCGCATCTGCATGGTTTGCGCTACAAAGAGTCCATTCGCCATGCGTACTCTTTGGATGTTCTTTCTCTGCCTGATGTTTTTGCCTGTGATTCTGCACGCTCAAGCGCAGCAGGCGGGCGTGCCTGCTCCATCCTCGCAGGCGGTCAGCGCAGCGGTACCCACGGCGACTGCTGTCCCCAACCCAAAAACGCCGGAGGAATTTTTTGCGCGGGCGCGCCAATTGAGCGACCTGGAGGCCTCCCGGATTCCATTTCATTTGAAGGCAACGTTTGTTGCCACCGGCGATGCGGAGTTCACAGGCAACGGGACGTATGAAGAGTGGTGGCAATCGAAGGATATGTGGCGCAAGGAAGCCACGCTGGGCAGGTTCAAATATGTTGCCGTTAAAATCGGCGGGAAGCAAGCCACGTCCGCGTCCTCCCGCTATGTTCCTCTTCGCCTCCGTCAGGCCGCGGACGCCGTTCTCATCCACATCTCTCCGAACAAGGGTTCCTCCAGTGACTGGAAGCTCGGCCATCAAGTCATGGGCGGCACCGACTTCATCATGTTGTCGAGCGATTACCAGTGCCCGCATGTCGCCGCTCCGGTCACTTGTAGCACCGAGGATTTCTTTACCTCGGACGGCCTGCTTCGCGTCCGGGTGTACAACAAGATCATTCATCTGTTCAATGATGTCCAGCCCTTTCATGGCCTTCTTATCCCCCGCAGCATCACCCTTAGTTTTGACAAGAAGACGGTCCTCAAGATCTCTGTCGCCACATTGGAATCCCTCGCAGCCAATGACGCCCCAGGCTTTATTCAGGCGTCCATTCCCACCGGTCTGGTTGGCGTCAGTGCCCCTCGGGAGGAT
>JBOGLY010000076.1:0-9511 GCA_050746425.1 Acidobacteriaceae bacterium | reverse complement strand
GGCATCAACGACTCCGGTTTGGCGGTTGCCAGCAGCACTTCAAACACGCGCGAAGTTTTTTCCGACACGACGGAATGGGCCACATTCATGCCGTAAAAAACCACGGCAAAGTAAAGAATGAACGCCATGATATACGCGCCCCAGAAATCCTTCCCGGCGTCGGCCGCGACAGTTTGGCCGTGCTTCACCTGAACGGTTTTCAGGTCCACATCGTGCAGCAGTCCATCCGCCTGTGCGCTGGCCATGCCGCGATTCATCAGGGCCTCGCGCACCAGGGCGTTGCCAATCGCGCTCTGCATTCTGTCCGCGCCCATGAAGTCCGCGGAGCCGCGCGAGACATACGTTGCGTCCGGAATTGCGTGGCCGGGCTGAACCCGCAGCCATAAATAACCGTCGATCGTTTTCGATTCCACCTGCCGATTCAGCGATTGCAGATCGCCTGCTGCAATGGGCGAAATTATTTCCACGTGAAGCTGGGTTGGCGGCGCGCTCTGCTCGCCTTTTGTATCATGTTTCTGCGCGCGATCGCTCAGCAACTCCGTCCGCGTGCATTGGGCAAGCACCGGATCGTTCGACGCGACGACGATGTTTCTGGCCCCGTTTGCAAGGTTTCCGGAGAACGCGCCCATCGCGAAGATGGCCACAAAAACCACAGGGATCAGCACTGTGCTGATGCGGAACGCCTTGCTGCGGACCCGTTCGACATATTCTCGTTTCGCGACCAGCAGGGTCTCACGCATTCGCTCGCCCTCCAACGGTCTGGATAAAAATTTCTTCCAGCGACGGCTCCATCAGTTCGAACTTTGAAATTTTCGCATTCTCGAATGCCGCGCGCAGCAGTTCCTGGGCGTCCGCTCCATCGCGCAGTTGAATTTCAACATGACCGGCGAAAGCTTTGTAATCCTTCACTGAAGGATGCGTGACGAAAGAGTTGTCGCCTTCAAAATCGATGACCACGCGGTTGCGCGGATAGCGCGATTTCACCTCGCGCATGCCGCCGGAGAGCACCGCCTTGCCGCCATCGACCAGGCAGATGGAGTCGCACAGCTTCTCCACCTGGTCCATGCGGTGCGTGGAAAACAGAATGGCGCGGCCCGCATTTTTCAGCTCCAGCAGCGCCTCCTGCAATAGCTGCGTGTTCACCGGGTCGAGGCCGGAGAATGGCTCATCCATAATGATCAAAGCCGGTTCATGCAGCAGGGTGGAGATGAACTGGATTTTCTGCTGCATCCCTTTGGACAATTCTTCCGTCTTCAGTTCGATCGCGTCGAGAATCTGCAAACGCTCGCACCATTGCCGGCTGCGCGCCTTCGCCTGCGTTGCATCCAGGCCGTGCAGTTGCCCGATGAAAACAAGCTGATCGATCACTTTCATTTTTTTGTAGAGGCCGCGCTCCTCCGGAAGATAGCCGACGCGGGTCAGATTTTTCCGCGTGAAGGGCTGGCCAAACAAGGTGACCCTTCCAGAATCGGGAAGAGTGATGCCGATCATCATGCGAATGGTAGAAGTCTTGCCGGCGCCGTTGGGGCCGAGCAGTCCAAACATTTTGCCGGCCTCAATCTGCAGGCTCAGCGCATCGACGGCAACTTTGGCGTCGTAGGCTTTTGAGATTCGATCCAGTTCGACGATGTTCATGCTTGGCGAATTACGGCTTGGCTGTTCTGCTGGCGCTGCTAAGTGGGTTGTTGGCAGTGTAACAAAGGAGAATTTGTTGCGCGTGAATCCAGGCCTGGGTGATGCGTCAGTTTCCGAGCAGCCGACCAGTAAAGATTTCGCGACGAAAAGCGCGTTCATCAGTACGAATCGGTCTGTCGGCGCATGAATTGTTCTCAACGAGTGCATTGGGCTGATGGCTACATTGGACGGCGAAGTTTCTGGGTTGCCAGTCAACCACCAACAGCCGCAACCGCGGTCGTCATCCCGACTGCAACGGAGCGTCAGCAGTTGCATTGAGCGGATTTTGCGATTCCCCCACGCTCAATCTGCACAGGGCCGTCCCTATCAGGATAGTTCGTATGCAGCTGATGTGATGATTCCCCCGCCCGGCGGCACCGTCGTGGTGTATAGTCATTAACTGAAAATTCCTATCGCTTGAAAAAGTCAGAGAGGGAGCATGTTCCGATTGCTTCCGTGCCGGGCGGCACCGTTCGCGGCGATTGCGTTGCTTCTAGGCGGGTGTTCAAATTCGCCCTCGCCGCCGATTTCGGTGAGTTTATCGCCTTCCTCTCAGCCGACGATTGATCAGGGCCAGACAGTTGCAATCACGGCAACCGTAACGAACGACGTATCTTCCAAGGGGGTCTCGTGGAGCCTGGCCGGCCCGGGCACCCTGGGCAATTCGACGAAACAATCTGTTACCTATACTTCCACGACGACGATTATCACCAGCGCGCAGCGGGTCATGGTGACTGCCACATCCGTAACAGACCCCACGAAGAGCGCTTCGCTGCAGATCGCCGTGAACCCATTCCCCGTCATGCTGCCTTCCCAGACGCTTGCGAACGGGACCGTGGGAACGCCATATAGCCAGACCACCCCGATTACCGGCGGGACGGCTCCGTTTCAATGGAGCGTCTACGACGGGCCGATCCTCACCGGCTGGGAAGTGGGCGGATCGGTGCCTGACGGATTGACGCTTGATGCCAGTACCGGGACGGTCAGCGGAACTCCCACCGCCGCTGGAACCTGGTATTTCGAGGCGACCGCAACAGACGCGGAGAGTGCATTTGCGTGGAGCGCGGTGAGCATCCAGATCAATCCAGCCAGCACAGCAAAGGCGAATGCAGTCCCCTTTCTGAACCAACCGCTTGTGTCCGCAGCGGTTTCGCCTGGCAGCGCCGGCTTTGTCCTGAACGTGAGCGGCGCGGGATTCGTTAACGGCGCGACAGTTGATTTCAATCGCGTGCCGCTAGTTACAACTTTTGTGGATGGGGAGCATCTGACCGCGGCGGTTCCAGCGGCGGACGTTGCAACCGCGCAGACGGCGGCTGTGACCGTGGTGAATCCGGCACCGGGCGGCGGCCCATCCAACGTGGTCTACTTCCAGGTGGCCGCGCCAGAAACTACTGTGAATTTCTCGGATGCGACGAATTCGCCGCTTCAGATTTACTTGCCGGCAGGGATCACTGCCGGCGATTTCAATGAGGACGGCAAGCCCGACCTTGCCGTCGCAGGGAGCATTTGGGCGCGGGTGTTGCTCGGAAACGGCGACGGTACCTTTACGCCGGCACCCGGCTCTCCGTTTAAGGTGGCAAGCCCGCCATACAACGACGCGGCCACACCGCTAAATGGGCCCATCGTGGCGGGAGATTTCAATCATAGCGGTCATCTGGGGCTGGCTGTGGTGGACGAACCAAACGGGGCGTCGTACATCCTGGAGGGTAAGGGGGATGGAACGTTTTCTCCTTCGTCCGCGGCTTTTGCCAGTTCGCCAGAGTTTGACACCTCCGAGGCGGCGGCGGATTTCAATGCAGATGGGAACCTCGATCTTGCCTTCACGGGGAACGTTGCGCTCGGCTACGGAGACGGCGCCTTCACGACTGCGGGCGACCTGTACACTCAGGTCCTTCTTGCCGACTCAGTGACGGTTGGTGACTTCAATAGCGACGGAAAGCTGGACACGGTTGTGGCATTTGGCTCGTCAAAAGTCAACCCAAGCTCGGGATTGGTCATTTCGTTGGGCAACGGCGACGGTACATTCACTTCCGGCCCCGGCTCGCCAATTCTGCTGGGCAGCGATTTATCGGCCGTCGTTGCGGCGGATTTCAACGGCGACGGGAAGCTGGACCTGGGAGTGACGGACGCTGGCAGCAACGCCGTGATGATCCTGCTCGGAAATGGCGACGGAACTTTTCAGGCACCAATCACCATCGTTGTCGGAAACAACCCGGAAGCGATCATCGCGGGAGATTTTAATAATGATGGGAAGCTGGACCTCGCAATAGCAAACTATGGAGACGGCACAATCACGCTTTTGCTTGGGAACGGAGATGGATCGTTCATCGAGGCATCCGGCTCGCCTTACGCGGTAGGGAACGGTCCTGATGCATTAGCGACCGCGGATTTCAACGGCGATGGGAAGCTAGATCTCGCCGTGGCTAACCTCACCGACGGAACGGTATCCATTCTGTTGCAACAGTAGCAATCTCGAAAACGTGCGGCCTGTTGTCCTGTCCCTTGCGGCTTTTGTGCAGGCGGGGTCGTGGGGAGATTCTGAAATTTGCGGGGTCACACAAGGACTCGAAGCGTGTTCTGGTCGTGTCGTCGGCAATCCGGAAGTTGCGACCCTTGTCTCGGTTAATGTCAACTCGCCGAGTCACTCATCGAGTTCAGATCGGTAGCGAAAGGTCGCTTTATGGTGAGTGGGCGTTTTACTGATCACAAACGCGTTTATCGTTCGTAATTCTGCGAACTGCGGCAGTGGCGAGGCGATCGAACTCCCTTGTATTGGCTAAGGTGGTGGTCGATATAATGCCTGCATGTACACGGCGCAGGCTGGAATCTTCGCCCTTGGAACGTCCTCTCATGCGTACCTGGAATTCGACATTCTGGACGCGAAGAGATCGAAGCAATTCGCCTCTACCATCTCCGCGATCCATGAACCGCAGAGTACCACGGGAGGCGTGAACTTCGTCATCGGCTTTCGGCCAGAGCTGTGGCGCGAAATTGTTCCAGAGGACGCGCCTGCTGGCGTGGAGGGCTTCAATAAAGCTATCCAGGGCACGGAAGGGTTCGTCATGCCAGCCACGCAACACGATGCGCTGGTGTGGCTCTCCGGCAGCGCTTATGACGTGATCTTCGATATGGCTCGCTCTGTCATCGATGACCTTGCCGGCCAGGCGTCGCTGGAAGAGGAAACTTCGAGCTGGCCGTATCGGCACGACCGCGATCTGACCGGCTTCATCGACGGCTCGGAGAACCCAACGCTGCTCGACGCGCCCATGGCGGCGCTGTTGCCGGAAGGAGTTCCCGGAGCTGCCGGCTCGGTGCTGTTGCTGCAAAAGTGGAAGCACAAGACGGCGGAGTGGGCAGCTCTGCCGAGCCATCGGCAGGAGCGAATCATGGGGCGCACGAAGCTCGAAAGCATTGAGCTTGAGAACAAGCCCGCGGACTCGCATGTCGCGCGCACGGACCAGGACGAGTTTGGGCACATCTTTCGCCGCAACATGCCCTACGGAAACGTCGAGGACCATGGCACCGTGTTCGTTGGATTCAGCGCGGACCAGAAGCGGCTTTCCAGAATGCTCGATAGCATGGCGGGGCTGGTCACAGGCACGCGCGATGCGCTGACGCGTTTTACACAGCCGCTGACCGGCTCCTATTATTTCGTGCCTTCGGTTGAGAGTCTGCGCCACCTGCGGTAAGACGGGGGGATATGTGTTGGATGACCCCTGACCGCAGCGATCGCTATTCAGCATTCCGACGCAATCAATTGCTTCCAACGAGGGCTAACGCCTGTTAGCTATTGGTGAGCGTCTGGTCTGTCGGAGGGGCCGGGAGCCTGTGATGAGGATGTCCACCAGCCGGCGCGCGCTTTGCTGCCATCCAGGACCAGATGCTATGTGGGAGACGCCGATCAGTGCTCGAAGCAGGTCAAAAGGGTCGAAATCTCCGCGTATGTCTCCGCTGTCGATCGCGTGTTTCACCAGCGCATCGATCGCCCCATGGACCAACTCATACGAGCCCTCATAGAGCTTTGATGGACCTCCGATGACACTATTCAGCGCGGGTGCAATGATCTGTTTTGTCGCGATGTGGTCGACGAATAGCAGCATCCACGCTCGCAAGGCGTCAACCGGGGGCATTGTTTTGGTGAACTTGCGCTCTGCGGCAGCCAGCTTTTCCACTTCGCCGCGATAAACCGCTTCGATCAGGGCATCGCGGGTGGGAAAGTGACGATATAGAGTTCCAGCTCCAACGCCGGACTGACGCGCAATGTCGTCCAGGCTGGCGCTTGCGCCAGAGCGGGTAAACGCCTCCTTTGCCACTTCCAGAATGCGTTCGCGATTGCGCTGCGCATCCGTCCGCGGTTTCCGGCGCGGTATTCGCTGCACGGGCTGTGGGCGTTTTCTGACCATAGGCAAAATAATTGCGACTGGAGACGGTCTCCAGGTATCTATTCATTCGGAGGCTGTCTCCGTTTTATTTGAAGCGGCATGGATTCGTCAATGCCGGATTGAAACGAAGAGGCCAACAGAAAATCAAGGAGGAATGGAATGGTTCAGGGAATGAATTTGGGCGGCAGCTTCACGCTGCCCGGCAACTCGCGCACCGTGACCCGCATGGGCTACGGCGCCATGCAACTGGCCGGCCGAGATGGCGAAAAGTTCGTTTGGGGGCCTCCCAGAAATGTCGAGGAAGCCATCGCCGTTTTGCGAGAGGCCGTCGCGAGCGGCGTGAACCATATCGATACGGCCGATTTTTATGGTCCCCACGTCACGAATCAGATCATACGGAAGGCGCTCTTTCCTTACCCCGGCGACCTGGTCATTGTGACTAAGGTTGGCGCCCGGCGTGGCGAAGATGGGTCGTGGATTCCGGCTCTCTCACGCGAAGAGCTGACTGGGGCGGTCCATGACAATCTCAAAAATCTTGGCGTTCACACTCTCGATGTCGTCAATCTCCGAGTGGGCGGAATGATGGCGCCGTCGGAAGGGTCAGTCGAGGCGCCGCTTGATGTTCTGGCGGAGCTTCAGCGGGAGGGATTGATCCGCCATATTGGGTTGAGCAACGTCACCGCGGCGCAGATCGCGGAGGCGCGACAGATCGCTTCGATCGTCTGTGTGCAGAACCATTACAACCTGGTGCATCGGGCCGACGATACGCTTATCGGAGACCTTGCCCACGACGGCATCGCCTACGTTCCATTTTTTCCTCTTGGCGGATTCAGTCCACTCCAGTCGGGGACCTTGTCGGAAGCGGCCTCACGCCTCCATGCCACGCCGATGCAGGTTGCGCTTGCCTGGCTTCTTCAGCGCTCGCCGAACATCCTGGTGATCCCAGGAACATCTTCTCTCAATCATCTTCGCGAAAATCTCAAGGCAGCGACCCTGCAAATTCCCGCTGAGGTACTTGCCGATCTCGACGCAGTATCCATACAAGATGCCGCGGTTCAAATCGCCCGGCATGAGTAGTCAGCGTCTTTTTAGCAATCCAACCTCAAGAAATAGGAGTATTCATATGCGTGTTTTCGTTACGGGTGCAACAGGATTTATTGGTTCGGCTTTGGTACCGGAGCTGATTGGCGCAGGACATCAGGTGCTGGGACTGACTCGCTCCGACGCTGGGGCCGACGCTCTGATTCGCGCCGGCGCCGAGGTGCACCGCGGGAACCTGGAGGACCTGGACAGCCTGCGCAGCGGCGCAGCGAAGTCAGATGCCGTAATCCATTTGGCGTTTAACCACGACTTCTCGAAGTTCCTGGAGAACTGCGCAACGGATCGGCGCGTGATCGAAGCGCTGGGGACGGCGGTAGCTGGCTCGGGCCGTCGGTTGCTCGTGACCTCGGGGACCGGCATGGCGAATGCAGGACCAGGTGTTCCGGCTACAGAAGATGTTAAGAATGTCGGTGCGAATCTGAACCCTCGTGCCCTCTCGGAAGTGACGGCATCCGCGGCCGCGGCGCAGGGAGCCCAGGTGATCATCGTGCGGCTCCCTCAGGTGCATGACACGGTGAAGCAGGGCCTGGTCAGTTATGCGATCCGAATCGCGCGTGAAAAGGGTGTGTCAGCATACGTTGGCAATGGAAAGAACCGCTGGCCCGCGGCACACGTGCTCGATGTAGCCCGGCTCTATCGGCTCGCTCTTGAAAAGGGAGTTGCGGGTGCGATTTACCACGCCGTCGCTGAAGAAGGTATTCCGGTCAAGGAGATGGCCGAGGTTGTCGGCAATGGGTTGCATGTACCGGTCGTGTCGCTCACTCCGGAAGAGGCACAGGGGCATTTCGGCTGGCTCGCCATGTTTGCCGGACTGGATCTTCCGGCATCCAGCGCTAGGACCCGGAAGGAATTGAGATGGGAACCCAACGGGCCAGGACTTATCGCCGACCTGAAGAATATGCGCTACATATAGCGTGGACGGAGAGGGCCGGTCTTCATCAGTCGCCTAATGTTTTCAGGGAGTGATGTGTTCGCCGCAGACCTTAGGCGAGAATGCTTATATAGAGCCAATGGTTCGTGGTTCCGGCCGACTCATGGCTATCCGGCTATCTACTCTGCTCGCCTTTTTCCTGGACGCGGCAGAGATGCATCCTTATGGCGGTCGGCTGCATCAATTAAATTGACAGTAAGTCACTCAACTGCGATACTGGAGCAGCGGCAAGGGGCGGAGAATCTGTCAAAAAGAGGGCATTATGGGGAAAATTATAGGAATCGATCTGGGAACCACCAATTCGGTCGTCGCGGTGATGGAAGGCGGCGAGCCCAAGGTGATTCCCAATGAGGAAGGTGGCCGGACTACGCCATCGGTGGTGGCGTTTACCAAGAACGGCGAGCGGCTGGTGGGTCAGGTGGCCAAGCGGCAGGCGATTACGAACCCGGACAATACGGTGTATTCGATCAAGCGCTTTATGGGGCGGCGCTACAACGAAGTGAACGATGAGATGAAGATGGTCCCCTATAAGGTGAAGCAGCAGGGGGACCATATAGTAGTCGAGGCGCAGGGCAAGGACTATACTCCGCCGGAAATTTCGGCCATGATCCTGCAAAAACTGCGGAAGGCGGCGGAGGACTATCTTGGCCAGTCGGTGACGGAAGCTGTGATTACCGTGCCCGCGTACTTTAACGACGCGCAGCGGCAGGCGACCAAGGACGCGGGAAAGATTGCAGGCCTGGATGTAAAGCGGATCGTGAATGAGCCGACGGCCGCGGCGCTGGCGTATGGGCTGGACAAGAAGAAGGACGAGACGATCGCGGTATACGACTTTGGCGGCGGAACGTTCGATATTTCCGTGCTGGAAGTAGGCGAAGGCGTCATTGAGGTGAAGTCCACCAATGGCGATACGCACCTGGGCGGCGACAATATCGACCAGCGCATTGTGGACTGGCTGATCGACGAGTTCAAGAAAAAGGAAGGCTTGAACCTGCGCGACAAGGGAAATGAAATGGCGCTGCAACGCCTGAAGGACGCGGCGGAGCGGGCAAAGATTGAGCTTTCGACAGCGATTGAAACCGAGATCAACCTGCCCTTTGTAACGGCGGATGCCACTGGACCGAAGCACCTGGTGGAGAAGCTGACGCGCGCCAAGCTGGAGAGCCTGGTGGACGATTTGCTGCAGCGGTCGGTTGGACCCTGCAAGCAGGCGTTGAAAGATGCCGGGATCGATGCGAGCAAGATCGATGAAGTGGTGCTGGTGGGCGGGCAGACGCGCATGCCGAAGATCCAGCAAATTGTGAAGGACCTGTTCGGCAAGGAGCCGCACAAGGGGGTCAATCCGGACGAAGTGGTGGCGATTGGCGCGGCGATCCAGGCGGGCGTACTGGGCGGCGAGGTGAAGAACCTGCTGCTGCTGGAT
>JBOGLY010000075.1:0-9524 GCA_050746425.1 Acidobacteriaceae bacterium | reverse complement strand
GCCCCGTCGGGCACCGCCGCGGGTTCCTGGCGTGGTCTGCCCGTGGTGCTTCGCTTGATCTCGCGGCGGTAGTCCTGCATCGGCTCGACAGAGCGCACCGTTGGGATGACGTCAAAATTGTGGGGTGGCGGAGGCGAGGTTGTGAACCACTCGAGCGTGTTCGCTTTCCATGGGTCCGGCCCGGCGATCGTGCCGTGCTTGAGGCTGCGCCAGACGTTGACGATCGTCGTGATCACCCCGGCGGCGAGGACCCACGAGCCGACCGTCGAGATCTGGTTGTAGAGGGCGAGATGGCCGACGTTGGGGTACTCGTACACGCGTCTGGGCATGCCGTCCAGGCCGATTACGTGCTGAATCAAGAATGTGCCCAGGAATCCCCAGAACATCAGCCAGAAGCTGAGCTTGCCGAGGCCCTCGTCGAGCATCCTGCCGGTGATCTTTGGGAACCAGTAATAAAACGCGCCAAACAACGCGAAGAGAATTCCGCCGACAATGACGTAATGGAAGTGGGCAACCACGAAATCAGAGTTGTGAAGCTGCCAGTCGAACGGCGCGATCGCCAGCATGATTCCGGTGAGTCCCGCAATCGTGAATTGAAAAAGAAACGCGGTGCAGAACAGCATGGGCACGGTGAAATGTATCTTGCCGCCCCACATGGTCGCCAGCCAGTTGAAGATTTTAATTCCTGTTGGCACCGCGATCACCATGGACGAAAAGACAAAGGCGGTGTTTGCCGAAGCGCTCATCCCGACCGTGAACATGTGATGCGCCCACACGGTGAAGCTGATAAAACCGATCCCAACCGAGGCCGCCACCATTGCCGGATAGCCGAAGATGGCTTTGCGCGAGAAGACCGGGATGATTTCATTGACGAAGCCGAACGCGGGCAGCACCAGAATGTAGACCTCGGGATGTCCGAATATCCAGAAGAAGTGCGCCCACAGGACCGCTGAGCCGCCCGCCTGCGTATCGAAGAAATGAGCGCCCAGCGTGCGATCGAGCACCAGCATGATCTGCGCGGCCCCAAGCGCGGGGATGGCCCCAAGAATCAGGACTGCGGTGACCAGCATCAGCCAGACGAACAGCGGCATCCGGTTCAGCTTCATACCCTTGCACCGCATGCAAATCGTCGTGGTAACAAGGTTCAACGCCGTGCCGATGCTCCCGATGCCGCTGATAAAAATTCCCAGCGCCCAGTAGTCGGCGGCATGGCTTTTGGAAAATGCCATGGAAGTCAGCGGCGCGTAGGCGAACCACCCCTGGTCGGGAATGCCCGACCCGCCAAACAGACCTTTTCCGCCGATGAGGCTGTAGTAGAGCAGTCCGGCGCCGAACACGAAAATCCAGAAGCTGAAGGCGTTCAACCGGGGAAACGCCATGTCCCGAGCGCCGATCATCAGCGGCACCATGTAATTTCCAAAACCCAGCAGAATCGGCATGGCGACAAAAAAGATCATCGTGGTGCCATGCAGGGTGAAAAGCTGGTTGTATTGCTCCGGCGAAAGGAAAGTCGATTCCGCTTTTGCCAGTTGGATCCGCATCAGCATCGCCTCAATGCCGCCGATCATGAAAAACACCATCGCGGCGGCAATGTACATCAGTCCGATCTTTTTGTGATCGGTGGTGACGATCCAGTCGTGCATCTCCTCCAGCCAGAGCCGGGGATGGACCTCTTTCGGCGTTAGATCGATCGCTCCTGACAGCGGTATGGAATCAGCCATGGCTTGCGCTTCTCACTTTCAAACCTACTTCAGCGTGACAAGGTACGATGCGATCGATGCAATGTCCTGATCGCTCAATTTCATCGCCGGCATCAGACAGCCGGGTTTGTACAAATCCGGGTCCTTGATCCAGCTTTCCAGATTTTGCTTCGTATTCGGCAGAATGCCCGACGCAATCGTGTCGCGGCTCATCAGGTGCGTCAGGTCGGGTCCGAACCGGCCATCCGCGACCGTTCCGCGAATGGTGTGGCAATTGATGCAGGCGTTGTGCTCAAATACCGCGCGACCGGCTGCCACGGCAGGATCGTTCACCGCGTTTTTCTCCTGGTTCGCCACCCATTTCTCAAAGTCGGCGGGGGTCTGCGCGTACACGCGAATCAGCATGTGCGCGTGTTCCTTTCCGCAATATTGCGCGCACTGGCCCAGGTACAGGCCGGTCGCCTCCGGCTGGATCCACATATTGTTCACCTGGCCGGCCATCAGGTCGGTTTTGCCGGCGAGCCGCGGGACCCAGAAGCTGTGATCGACATCCGCGGTGACAAGCTTCATGAACGTCGGCATGGGATGCTTCGCGTCGTTGCTGACGGGAACGTGCAGTTCGTTCGCCGTGACGAAGTTGTATTTCGGGTAGGTAAATTCCCACCACCACTGATGCCCGGTAACGGTGACATCCAACGCCTGTTTCGGCGGCTTGGCATTTTGCAGGCTGAAAATAATTCGCACCGTGGAAAGAAACAGCACCACGACGATCAGGATGGGAATGACGGTCCAGGCCAGCTCGATTTGATTGCTTCCGTAAATCTGCGGCGGCTCATGTTCATCGTCGCCGGGACGGCGGCGATAACGAATGATTACGTGGATCAGCAGACCCCACACTGTGGCGAGAATCGCGCCGGTAATGATGAGCACGAAGATCGAAAGACGGAAAATTTCATGAGCCGGAACAGACTGCGGGGCGAAAATGTTTGTCGGAGAAGTGAAAAGATTGGTAAAAAAGTTGCCGCCCCCGCTGGACCCGGTGCTGGCCGCCAACAGGCCGCCATGCAAGGTTGAATGTCCGCGCAACGCCGCAATCGAAATTGTGGACCGCAGGGAATTCAAACTGGAAAGCGTCAATGCCTCACTCCTGCAAAGTTGAACAATGGGGTTTGTCTATTGGAAATTTCTCCACGCGAGAAGATTGCTGAGATATCGAGGGGAGAGCCGACATTCCAGTATGACACCATCGAGGAGTCTGGCGGTTGCGTTGCCAGTCTTCCCCAAAGGAAAATTCTATCCGAATCAGCGGCGTTGTCACCGTAGCGTGCTTACTGACGAATGCGCGGGTTCGCGAGAATATACAGCGCATCGGTGAGCAGATTCACCAGGACATACGTCACGCCAATCGCGAGAATGCAACCCTGCACCAGCGGATAATCCCGGTTGGAAATAGCGGAGATGGTGAGCCGGCCCAGTCCAGGCCAGGAAAAGATTGTCTCGGTCACGATCGCGCCGGCCAGCAGCACTCCAAACTGAAGTCCGACAACCGTCAGCAGAGGAATCATCGCATTGGGCAGCGCGTGACGATATACGACCGCCCGCTCGGAAAGCCCTTTGGCGCGCGCCGTGCGGATGTAGTCCTGACCAAGTTCCTCCAGCATCGAAGTGCGCACCATGCGAGTCAGTATCGCGGCCAGCGCAGTGCCCAGGGTGATGGTGGGCAGAATAAAATTTCGCCACGAACCGGTGCCGGAAACCGGAAGCCATCCCAGCAGGATGCCAAAAATCAAAATCAAAATAGGCCCCAGCGTGAAGCTTGGAAAAGAAACGCCAAATAAACTGACGACTCCCAGGCTCTGGTCCTGCCACTTCGACCTGTGCCGCGCCGAGGCAATTCCCGCCGGAAACGACAGCAGAATGGCCAGAATGATCGCCGGAATGGCCAGCTCCAGCGTATATGGATACCGCGCCAGAATCAGTTCTGTCACCGGCCGGTTGAAGCGAATCGACTGGCCGAGGTTTCCGTGCAGCACCGCAGCGCAATAGCGAACGTATTGCGTGCCGAGCGGAACATCCAGTCCGTATGCATGGCGCAACGCGCCGATGTCGGAAGCCGTCGCCCCTTCGCCGAGCATCTGCTCCACGGGATCGCCGGGCACCAGGTGAATCAGCAGAAAAATAACCGAAACCACAATCCACAGCACGGGCAGCAGAAGAAGAAGCCGCTTCAGAACGGTCCGCCAGGCTTCCCTCATGCCAGGCCGCTTCCTTTGCGTTCATGCGCGCCGCTCTCGCCCGCGCCAGATTCAGCGTCGCCATAGGAAACGACAGGGTCGGGTTCGGCGGGTGCAGTTTCCCGCTTGCCAGCGAGAACAGCGGCTTCCGTTTGCGCCTTCGGCGATGTCGCCTGGTCGTCTCTGTTTGTCGCGACCGGCTCAACCCGTACGCGAGTAATTCGGCGATCTTCGATTGCGGCAACGGTGAACCTTCGCCCCTCTTGCACGAACGAATCGCCCACCGCGGGAATCTTCTGCATGTGTACCAGCAGAAATCCGGCCAGCGTTTCCACCCCGCCGTCGTGCGGCAAATGCCAGCCCATCTGTGTCTCCAGGTCCAACAGCGTCACATTGCCGTGCAGCACCAGCGTGCCGGATGAAAGTTTTTGCATGGAACTGTCGCGCACGTCGAACTCGTCCTCCATCTCGCCGACAATTTGCTCCAGCGCGTCTTCTACCGTCACCAATCCAGTGATGGACCCGAACTCATCCACAACAACGGCCAGATGTCTCCTTCGAGTTTGAAATTCGCTGAGCAGGTCGGAAACCGCCTTGGTTTCGGGAACGATAATTACATCATGCATGATCTGGTCCAGCCGTATCTCCGGTTCGCCGCCGCCCAGGGCTGAGTTGGCGGTCGGCGTGGCCTGCACGATGGCGCGTTGATGCGTCAGTCGCGCCAGGTCCTTGGCATACACAACTCCGACGATTTGTTCCGGTCCGCGAGCGGGGTCGAAAACCGGCACGCGAGATCGCTGCACCTGAGTGATGCGGGCATTGGCTTCAGTAATGGGAAGATCCGCGGGAAGCGAGAAAATCTTCTGCCGGGGCGTCATGATTTCGCGCACCGCGATGGTGTCAAGATCGAGTACGCGGTGGATGATCTGCTCCAGCTTTTCCGGCAGCAGGCCCATGCGCCGGGTCGCGGTCGTGATCAGCTTCAACTCCTCCGGAGAATGCACGCTTCCCTCCGGCGCGCGGGAGAGCCGGAACAGGCGCAGCACCAGTTCGGCGGAAGCGTTCATCAAACGCACCAGGGGCCGCGTGACGCGCATAAATACGTGGATCGGGCCGGCAATGGCCAGCGCCACCTTTTCGCCCTGGCGCAGCGCCAGCGATTTCGGCACCAGCTCGCCGAAAATGACTTCCAGATAAGTGATAATTGCGAAGGCCAGCACCGCGGACACGATGCTGCCGTAGAATCGCGCATGAGGCAACACGGAAAGCCAGGGGAGCAGAAAACGCGCGACAAATGGCTCGCCCAGCCAACCCAGCGTCAAGCTGGCGAGGGTGACGCCCAGTTGCACGGCTGGCAGCAATTCGTCCAGGTTGGCCTGTAATTCGGCAACGATGCGGGCGCCGGCGCGTTTCTCTTCAATCAGCCGTTGCACCCGCGTGCGCCGCAATGAGACCAGGGCAAACTCCGCCGCAACAAAAAATGCGTTGGCCAGGATCAGGGCCGCAATTGCGGCGGCTCGAAATAGCGGCAGACTTGGCATTCGCCCTAGAGTCTAGCAGCTACGCCCGGAATGAATGGCTGCGCGGCCCCGTCAGCGGCAGCGGGCGGGTCATAAACTTCTCCAACGCGAAAACGCCGGGGTTAAGGTTCCAGTGACCCTTTAGCAGGATTCCCTCGTAACTTTCGCCTGCCGGTAGTACATTTTCAATACATCTTTTAAGTTTGTCGGAGGATTTCCCCCATGTATGCTCCACGACTTGCTACAGTGTTCCTCGCCTTTTTTTCGCTCACAGCCGTTTGTCTGGCGGAAGAACCCACATTCCAGCGCTCCCTTACCGTCAACGGCGCGCTGGCCCTCAACGTCTGCTCGCGTTCGGGATCGATCCATGTCTCCGGCACGGACGGCAGCAAAGTCCAGATTTCGGCAACGCTGCATAAAAGCACCTGGCACGCCACTGGAACGGCGGGAGACATCAAGTCCATCGTCGCCAATCCTCCGATCAAGCAGGTTGGCAACTCAATCGAGATAGGCACCGACGATACGTGCAGCGGCCCCACAGCGCCAAATGTTGAGATCGACTATGAAATTACGGTTCCGAAAAATTCCAGCGTAGTCGCCATCAGCGGTCCCGGCGCCATCCACATGGAAGGAATCGGCGGCTTCGTCCATATTGCCACCAGCAGCGGCAACATCGCCGTCAACGGCATCGGCCCGGATTCCAAAATCGGCACCCGTTCGGGCACCATCGACATTCAGGGCGCGCACGGTCCGCTGATGGCGCTCACCGGATCGGGAGCGCTGTCCATTCGCGATTCCGACGTCACAGAGGCAAGGTTGCACACCACCTCGGGAGACATCACGACAATGGGTCTTCGCGGTGGAATTCGCATCAACTCCGGCACCGGCAATTTGAACATTGGCGGCCTGCCTACCTCCGACTGGAAACTTGAGACCGGGTCGGGATCGATTCAAGTTCACGTGGCCGCAAATGCGAAATTCACGCTGGACGCGGAGACGGGTTCCGGCACCATCGATTCAACCCTGCCCGCTCCGCTTTCCGGACACATCGCCAACGGCGTCTTGAAAGGCCCAGTGAACGGAGGCGGTCCGACAGTCCAGTTGTATTCCGGTTCTGGAAACATCATTTTTGATTGAGAATTGAGCGACGCGAATCGCCAATTTTCGAACCTTATGTCCGGCGCTCTGGCAGGTGCGGACTAGAACCAACTCCGCTAGGTGAATCGTGGGTTTCTTGGCTTGGTAGACCCCGGACTGAAGTCCGGGGTCTACCAAGTACCAAGCGGGAACGCCGCGTCCATCGCATACATTAGTGATATGGCCCCTTCACCGCGCGAAATTCCTGCCGAGCCTTTTCGACTTATCGTGTTCGATCTCGATGGCACGCTGATCGACTCACGCGCCGACCTTTCGCAATCGGTGAATGCGATGCTGCGACATCTCCAACGGCCGGAACTGCCGGAGGATGTCATCGCCAGCTATATCGGCAGCGGAGTTGCCATGCTGGTGCGGCGCGCGCTAGGAGATCCTCACGATGAAAAGCAGTTGGACGACGCGGTGGCATACTTCCTCGCCTATTATCGCGAGCACAAGTTGGACAACACCTACGTTTACCCTGGCATTTTGCCGGTGCTGGATGCGTTGCGGGCGCACCAGTTGCGCCCTTTGCTGGCTGTCCTGACCAATAAGCCGGTTGGTCCATCGCGGGCCATCTGCGAAGCGCTGGGATTGTCCGCAGGGATGTTCCGCATCTACGGCGGCGACAGCTTTTCAACGAAAAAACCGGACGCGCTGGGATTGGAAACGCTGCTCCGCGAAGCCAACGTTGAGCCTCATCAAGCGGTCATGGTTGGCGACTCAGACGTGGATATTCTGGTCGCAAAGAACGCCGGCACATTTTCCATCGGCTGCAGCTACGGGCTGTCGCCGCACACGCTGGAAATTGTTCCGCCGGATGTTCTGGTGCATGCTCCGCTGGATTTAATGCCGTTGCTGGTGCGATAGAAGCCAGTCATCGGCCTAAAGGAATGACAGCAAGAAAGGCGAAAGAAAGGCAAAATATTCTTCGTTTATCTGGCCCTTTGCCTGCCCAGAACGCGCTCCGGCGGCACGGCATACATTACCGTCTGGATGCCATCGCCGCGATACGCTTTCAAATACAGGCGATATTCCGGGCAGATGCTGTGCACCAGCAGCGGCAAGCGCCAGATGTCTTCCTGCGAGTGATAGACGCATATCGCGAGGATGGGGCGATCGCGCTGGATGACCTGTCGCGCACCCGTCAGCGCATCGTATTCCCCGCCCTCAATGTCCATTTTGATCATGCTGACGCGCCTGGCGGCGAACATCACATCGATCGGCACCATATCGACAAGGATTTTTCCGTCGTCTGAAATCCTGGATTCCACGCCCCGTGTGTCGTCAAACCGTACTGTGCCGCGCGTGGCGCCAAGCGCGCAGCGATGCAGCCTGATCCGGTTGCCGATTTCCGGCTCCAGCGTCGCGACAAAGTCCGCCAGCCGCGCAAAAGAGTGCGCGTCGGCTTCTACCGCTTCAATTTTTTCGAATTGCACCTGGCTGTCGAGCAAGCCGCGAATCGTGTCGCCGTCATACGCGCCGCAGTCGAGGAAAATATCCTCCGGCCCCAGCTCAAAAACGCCCGACAGGATGTACGACTCATCGCCCTCCGGCTGGGAAAGCCCCGAAGGATCGCCGTAGGCGCGAAGCTGAATCTGAGAGACATATTCTTCGACCGACTCGTCGTCCGCCCAAAGCTTGGCGGCGCGGGCCACATCTTCCGCCTGCGCAAATAAATGACGAGGCAGATCGTAAAGCAGGAAGGGAGGAAATGTCTCTGGAAACCGCCAGGCAATAGGCTCGCTGCTGGAAATGTGGGCGCACCCGAGGCGGTCCAGTTGATCGAAAGTCTCCGCGTACCAATGGTTCTCATTGCGGATCGCGATGAAAAACACCGCATCGCGTCCGAACATTCCGGCGGCTTCCTCCGGCGACAGGATAGGAACGTCGTCGATGGATTTTCCCCACAGCGCCTGGTTGTTGTCCGCGAAACAGAGCGGCTGAATGTCGATACTTTTCAGCGCGGCGAGCGCGCGGCGGCCCATGCTTCCGGCGCCGAAGATGACGCATTGCCAACTGCGCTCCGCCAACAGGCGATCGAGGGTGGTGTTCTCGCGTTCTTTGGCGCGTGCCATGGTTTCAGACGAAACCTCTTCCAGCAGCGCTTCCAGTTTAAAGGCAGAAGAACGTTCAAATGCAACAACAGCAGAGCGAGGGGACTCCATGTGTTCCATCTCCTCAACAGCCATTTTTCGCGTTAGAGCGTTTTAATCTTGCAGTGGTGCAACAATCATATTCGACAGAAACTCCTTTCGGTCAAGAAATGGCCACAGATCCTCCAGCGGACGCGAAACTAAAGTACCGTCCGGTCGTTGCGTCGAGGAGAGCCGAGGGGCACGCGTTTCGTCCGGAATTGCCATCACATCGCATAAAACCGGCCCTGGGGTATCTAGCACGGCACGCACCTGATCGCGCAGATTTCGCTGGTCTCGAATCACCGCGGACCTGATTCCGTAGGCAGCGGCGATGCCGGCGAGGTTCGGCACCGTTAACCCGGTGCTTTTGTCGCAGCCGATGCTTTCCTGTCCAAAATAGTTTTTCTGCGAAGCCCGTATGGACGCGTAGCCGTCGTTATTCAGCACAAAGAATTTAATCGGCAGGTTCAGCCTCGCCACCGTTTCCAATTCCTGAATATTGAATTGGAAACCCCCGTCTCCGTCCACGCAGATCGTCTGCCTGCGATCAGCGGCAAGGCAAACGGCAATCGACATCGGCAGCCCAAAACCCATGCTGCCAAGCCCGGCGGTGTGGTAGATGCGCTGGCCGGTGCGCGTCGGGCAAGCCAGCAGAAAAATCTCAATGCCGCTGCCGGAACTGCCGGAAACAAGTTGGTCTTTCGCGTCTGTTTCCGCGCCGATGATCTCCGCCAGGTGATAAATGCTGACGCGGCTGTCTGGGTTGCGATGCTCTTCGGTGACGACAGGGTATCGATG
>JBOGLY010000074.1:0-9530 GCA_050746425.1 Acidobacteriaceae bacterium | reverse complement strand
GTATGGGCCGTTGTCCGGCGCACTGCAGGGCACCTGGGCGGGTGTTACGACGGACCCCGGTGCGCTGCCTGTGGTTCCATACCAGCCGCAGGGCTGGCCGTTGTTGCCATCGCTGGAGTGCCCGTCGGCATCGATGCCATTGATGGGATTGTTGCCCACGTACGTGTACAGGTTCAGCGTCTGCGGATTGCTCAGGTCCGCATACGGCACCGGCTCCGGCACCGCGGACCAGTCCGGCAGCATCCAGCGGCCCGCGTTGGAGGCATAATACCGCGCCCCAAAATAGTCCAGCCCCGTCTCCGTGTCCCGCATCTTGCCGGTCAGGTGCAGCGGGCTGGGATCGCTCCCCGTGCAGTTTTGGTCGTCGCCAAACGCCAGATCGGAACAAGACTCCACCGAGTTCCCGTTCACATCGCTGCGCACACGCTCCGTCCCCTGCCAATCCGTGCTGCTGAAGTACGTCGTCGAGTTGCCATACGTGCCCACGTGCATCGCCCCGGCATAGATCTCCCCGCGCACCCAGCCGCCGTTGGTGCTGGAGTAGGTCGCCACCGCGCGTCCGCCCAGGTCGTAGACAAAGTCCTCCGGCCCCTCGCCGCCCGTCTTATGCACCCGCAGCCCGTCCGCGTCGTAGACATACTGCGCCGTCCCCCCGCCATCGACCGCCGCGATCCGCCCCTCGTCGTCGTAGGCGTACGTGTGGAAGCCGTCGTAGGTCTCGTTGCCCGCCGCGTCGTAACTGTCCTGCTCGATCTGGTTGTTCGCGCTGAAGCTGTAGGCGTCCTGCGGCCACTCCAGACTGCCCTCGCTAATCCGCTGCGAGCTGCGATCTCCCCAGCCATCGTACGCCCAGGTCAACTGCGACGGACCATTGCCCGGATTCAGCGTCGCCTAACAGATTCGCGGACCGGATTCGAATTCCCTTGGCAATCCTGATCGGGTTCTTGTTCAGGATTTACTTTGTAAGGGTAGAGCGATTTTCATTTATCGGATAAATACCTAGGTCTCCGTCCAGTAGAATTGCTAACGTCTTTCCATCCGGAGAAAGTCGAAAGTTGAAAATATGGGGAGATGATACATAATCGACCGGAGGATCGACCGGGATTTCCGCCAGTCGCTTGCCGCTTGCTGAGCTATAGACAACAATGTTTGCGCTTTTCAGGGTTCCGTCTATATCGAAAAACTTGCTGCCTCCAACATAGGTCCGTACCAAAACGGCAAATCGATCGCCCTTGCTGTCCACAGTAACTTGAGGATCGATCTGGTCGTGCTTCCGGTTGAAGTAATCTTTCCATTGCAGGACTCCCCGATTAAAAAACTCGATTGATGCGCTGCCAGCGCCAGCAAGAACAAAATGATTGTCGTCGATTAAGGAAGCCTGATTCGCATCCTCACCTTTCTCATTTCGCCACTCGTATCTGAACTGTAAAGGCCCACAGAACTGAGCTACTAAGATTCGGCTCGCAGCAGGATAGAGGTATCCTAGAGGTTGAATCAACACATTGTGGTCTGATATGGACAGAAACCAACACTTTGTACAATAGCACCTATTTATTAAATTGAGAGTATGAGATTCGAGAAGTGTGAATACGAATTGAAACGGGTGGAGCTGCGAAGATTCAACCGCAAAATCCCGGCGGTTCGGTACTATCTGTATCTTCGCATCTCTATCTTGAAGCTTTCGATTCACTACGAGCTTGCCATCTGGAGAATAGAGGTTGAGGTCTGTGCCCGTTCGCACAAGCAAATCGCTTCCGCTTCCTGCAAATAGGTCATTGTCATACCAGTCCGTGGTCTGAAACTTTTGTTTTGATCGAAACACGCCATCTCTAGTGAAGGTAAGAGCATTCAGCGTAAGCAGGGAATGCTCACGCGTGGTCAGGTAGTCGCTTACCCGAGTCACAAACCCGACTATCAGGTCGCCATTGCTAAAGAACGAAAGCACATGGGGGTTGCCCCCATACTCGCCGGGACCGCCGACATTGCTGGGTCTTGATGGTGGAGCATACCCCCACCGTCGTAAATCAATATGACGCACCTGGGCAGTAGCCGCCCCAAACGGTGGCAATATAAGCAACCAGTAAAAAAGTGCGGGCACCTTCATGATTTCTTAACTTCCCGTCTACGGCTCTAGTAAGGAATGCCGCCGTTTATATTCCCCAGCAGGACGTTGGTAAAGAAATGCCCAAGAAGGCCCAGCCCATAGTAGGAATATGGACTTACCGTATCCAAATGGATTGTTCCGTGGTCCATGTGAACTGAAGGAGATCCGTAAGTGCGGTTATGGAAAGCTATCTTTGAACTCCTCAGAAATGAGAGATCGAGTCCGGCCTTGGCGGTGAAATCGGCATTGCCACCATGTACGGCCTCGCTCGGATCAGCGAGGGCGGCATAGACGGCTTGATAATCTTGCCCAGTCAACAAGCTGATTTTAGCCGCGAGCGCGGCGTGTTGTGCATCGATTCCCGGTTGGACTACGTCAGCGTTGAATTGAGCATTCGTTAGGAATCTTCCATTCCAGTCGTTGATTCCCTTGGTGATATCGGGATAGCCGCTTGCCCCGCTGGCGCTTGCCCAGAACCCAGTGCAGAAGTTATTAGGGCATTGCGCTACCGCATTGCTGTTCACGAGGGGACTGCCTGGTTGTTGAACTTGATTATCGACAATTGTTTCTGTTGGATCCCCGGCTGCGGGGGAGGAGCAGGGCACCTGGGCGGCGATGTATCCTGAGGTCCCGCCCTGGGAACTGGGCACCGTTCCATAATATCCGCAGGGCTGGCCACCATTGCTGCCCTCGCTATAATGCCCGTCGGCATCGGCGGCGCCCAGCGGATTGTTGCCCACGTACGTGTACAGGTTCAGCGTCTGCGGGTTCGCCAGGTCGGCATACGGCACCGGCTCAGGCACTGCCGACCAGTCCGGCAGCATCCAGCGGCCCGCGTTCGACGAGTAATAACGGGCGTTGAAGTAGTCCAGCCCGGTCTCTCCATCCCACAGCTTGCCGGTAAAGTGCGTCGGCGTGGGATTGAACCCGGCACAGCTTTGGTCGTCGCCGAACGGCAGGTTGGTACAGGTCTCGAACGACACGCCATTCACCTTGCCTCGCACCCTCTCGGTTCCCGTCCAGTCTTCGGCGGAGTCCGTCCGCACACGCCCCACTCAAGCCCAAAGAGGCTTGAATGGGCCACTCTCGACGGTAATCTAGCGCGAATTTTTCGCCAGCGCCTGGTGCAGGCGCTCCCAGGTAATATCGAGCGGCTCCGGCAGCACACGGGTTTCGCCGATTACCGTCATAAAATTTGTATCGCCCGACCAGCGCGGCAGCATGTGCAGATGTACGTGCCCAGTCACTCCAGCGCCCGCAGCCTTCCCCAGGTTCATGCCGAGATTGATCCCATCGGGGTGGTAGACCTCTCGCAGCACCCGTTCCAGCCGCTGCGCCATTGCCATCATCTCTTGCGCCTCGGCGTCGTCCATCTTACCCAGTTCGCCGGTGTGGGAGTAGGGCAGAATCATGACGTGGCCGGAGTTGTAGGGAAATGCGTTGAGGCAGATAAAGCATCGCTGACCGCGTAGGACGATGTTGGCAGCGCGATCGGCCTGCGACGGCGGAAGACCGGCCGCAACGGCATGGGCGGAAGCCTGAAGTAAATTGCAGAAGACGCATCCGGTGTCTCCCGACCATGCTGCAAGTTCCGGCGGAACGCCCTGCCGGACGGCGGAGTCCACCGTGCTGATGTATCGGTAGCGCCAGGGAGTCCATAAGATGTCCATACCAAGGAAGTATAGAGTGTGACTGGTAAAAGCCGTTCGCATCCAAACGATGTGGAGCGTTGAATGAAGCCTGCTGCGCTGGATGAAGAAGACGTTTCGAATCGAAGTGGACATCGTCACGGCGCGCGACCAGGTTCGCCGCCACGGACCCGCAAAAGTGTTCTGGGCGCGATATATCGTTGGACTTCGCACTATTGTCGGACCAGTGGCGGGCGCGTTAGAGATGGAATGGAAGACGTTCCTCCTCTACAACATTTTAGGAGCGGCGACCTGGGTGACGGCCATCTCTCTGTTCGGCTACCTGTTCGCGAATGAATTCCAGACGCTGCTCGGGTTCTTCGAAAAGGCCTCCTGGACCATTGGCGTTGTCATCTCCGCCATCGGATATTTCTTGTGGCGGCGCAAGAAAAAGCAAGTGCGTCAGCGCCTGGAACGCCAGAATGCTGCATAACGCTCTATACGTGAATGACCAGCTTGCCGATATGGGTATCTCCGGATTTCAGCAGCGAGATCAAAGCGTCCGGGGCCTGTTCGATGCCGTGGAGCACAGTCTCCTGATGCAGGACTTTTCCGGCGCGCAGCAATGGAACCATCTCCGACAGGAAGGCGGGCATGCGATGGAGATGGTCGGCAACCAGGAGTCCCTGGATCCGCAGGCGGCGAACAATCACCTGATGCAGATTTTTCGGACCCGGCACGGGAGCGTTATAACTGGAAATTGCTCCGCACATCACGATCCGTCCATGATTGCGCATGGCGGACAGCGCGGCTTCCAACTGCGGGCCGGCTGTATTGTCGAAATAGACATGCAACCCGTCCGGCGCGGCGGTTTCGAGCTGTCGCAGCGGGTCCGATTCGCGGTAGTTGAAGGCGTAGTCCACCTGCAACTGGTTCTTGAGGAACGCAACCTTGGCTGCCGATCCAGCGCTGGCGATTACCTGGCAGGCACGCAGCTTCGCCAATTGGCAGGCAACGCTGCCAACGGCACCGGCGGCGGCGGAGATAAAGACAATCTCACTTTCTTTTATTTTCGCAATATCGTTCAGGCCAACCCAGGCCGTCAAGCCGGTTGCGCCCAGTACGCCGAGATAAGCAGACGGCGGCGCCTGGGTTGCATCGATGACGCGCAACTGCTGTGCCTGGGTGATAAAGTAATCGCGCCACCCGCAGAAGCTAAGCACCCAGGTGCTGGGAGGAAATCCAGCATCGCGGGACTGCACCACCTGTCCCACAGCGGCCCCGTCCAATGGCTTGCCAAGCGCGAACGGCATAATGTACGACTTGCCTTCATTCATCCGACCGCGCATATATGGGTCGACGGAAAAAAAAGAATTCCGGACGAGAACTTCTCCTGGTTGCAGCTCCGGCAAATCGACGGTGGCGACCGCAAAATTCTCCGGAGAGGCTTCCCCCTGCGGACGAGACATGAAGCGGATTTCTTTTGCCTGAATTGTCGTGTTCGACATGTAGCTACCCTTCCAAACGATCGCGGCTGGCACGAATTGGATTCACAGCGGCAAGTTTTCCGCTATTACGGCATTAGAGCAAAACCACGGCGCTCTGTCCCGCTCACTTTTCATTCGATGTCGCATCGGGGTGCGATGGCGACGATGTACAGGTTCTCGTTGACACTGTTTTCCACCGGTTGGTATAGTTTTAGTTGGGAGCGAGGCGGCCTGGGACTCATGCGCCGCGTTTCCCAATCCAGGGCTCCTATCTTCCCCGGCTCACAATCCCGATCTGGCCTGTTTCAGGTTCCACCCAGAGGGTCCTTTCTCGACTCTCCGGCAATGGTGCCGCTAGCAGAGTTTAGAACGAATGGCGAGAGAGAGAAGCGCCCGGATGTCACGTCCGGCTGAAATGCCGTTCGACAGCCAGTCGCCGCGGCGACCGAAGCCGGCTTGAATTGTACGACCCTCGGGTCTCCCACTGGAAGCCCGGCGGTTGCACGATACGGAGCGCCACCCACCCCGTATGAGTCCAGAGTGCCCCGGTCTTATGGTAGATGTCCTCAATCCCGAACACACTGCGAGCAAAGCCCTGAACACTACATTGGAAGCCCACGAAACTACAACCCTCGAGACGCAAACCGAAGCGCCGGAATCCAACCACCACATTTCTGCCTCGGCAGAAACCCAACCGCTTGATCCAGCCGGGGAGCAATCCGGCTCCACCGCTCCGCCCAGCCAGCCCGCTTACGAAAGACCTTCGGAAACCGCGCAAACGAGCGACGCTGCGGCATTCGCGCCGGAGCAGCCTGCTGAGTCCCAGCAACCTGCTGCAACGACGCACGATAGCTCTTCCGCTGAGGAAGAGATGGATTTTGGCGCGCTGCTGGAGTCGTTTGAACACGAGCAGGCCGCGCAAGAGGCTGCCCAGGCCGTCGATGGCAACGTCGTTACCGGCACCGTGATCAAACTGACCGACAAGCATGTGGTCGTCGATGTCGGACTGAAGTCCGAGGGCCTAATTCCGATCGAGCAGGTGCTGGACCATACCGGCCAGCCGAAACTGCAACCAGGCCAGACGATTGAAGTGGTCGTCGAGCATGAGGAGCCTTCCGGCACATATCTGCTGAGCTACGACAAGGCGCTCCGCCATCGCGTGTGGGACACGATCGAGAAGGCCGCAAACGACAAGACCCCTGTAAGCGGGTTGGTGGTCAGCCGCGTGAAGGGCGGCCTGACGGTGGACATCGGGATGAAGGCATTCCTGCCGGGATCCCAGGTGGAAATTCGACCGGTCCGCAATCTGGAAACCTACATCGGCCAGACGATTGACGTCCGCGTCATCAAACTGAATAAGAAGCGCGGCAACGTAGTGGTTTCTCGCAAGGAACTGCTGGAGAACGAAGCTTCGCTGAAGCGCACGCTGACGCTGGACCACCTGGAAGAAGGAACGGTCCTGACCGGGACGGTCAAAAACCTGACCGAGTACGGTGCCTTTGTCGATCTGGGCGGCATCGATGGCTTGCTGCACGTCACCGACATGTCATGGGGACGGCTGACGCATCCTCGCGACCTGGTGAATGTGGGGGATGAGATTCAGGTAAAGGTGCTGAAGTTCGATAGGGAAAAGCAGCGCATCTCGCTTGGATTCAAGCAACTCACGCCCGATCCATGGCTGGATGTCGCCGAGCGCTATCCAATCGGCGCGCGCGTGCGTGGACGCATTCTAAGCGTGACCGACTACGGCGCCTTTGTGGAGCTAGAACAAGGTATTGAAGGCCTGGTCCATGTGTCCGAGATGACATGGTCGAAGCGGATGAAGCACCCGACCAAGCTGGTGAAGCCGGGCGACGAGATCGAAACGATCATTTTGAACGTCAACCCGGCGGACCGACGCATTTCTCTCGGCATGAAGCAATTGCTCGAAAATCCGTGGGAACATCTTTCCGAGCGCTACACGACTGGCAGCGTGGTCGAAGGCCGGGTGCGGAACCTGACTGAATTTGGCGCCTTTATTGAAATTGAAGATGGCATCGACGGACTAGTCCACGTCAGCAATATGAGCTGGACCAAGCGCATCAAGCACCCCTCCGAAGTTGTGAAGAAGGGCGACAAGGTCAAGGCCGTGGTGCTGGGAATTGAAGCCGAGCATCGCCGTCTTTCGCTTGGAATGAAGCAATTGCAGCCCGATGTGTGGGAATCTTTCTTTGCGCAACATCAAGTGAACGACATTATGCATGGCAAAGTTCTCCGCATGGCGCAGTTCGGCGCATTTGTCGAGCTGGCCGACGGCGTTGAGGGTCTGTGTCATGTCTCCGAAGCCACCGATGGCCACGGGATTCCCGTGAAGCTGGAAGTGAGTCAGGAGCACGATTTCAAGATCATCAAGATGAACGCGGAGGAAAAGAAGATCGGCCTGAGCCTGCGTACTGCTAGCGATGAAGCGACGCGGGCGGAGGTGGAGAAATATAAGGCTCCGCGCGCCAAGGAACATGCGCATGCTGGTCCGCAGCGTGAAGCGCCTTCTTCGCAGTCCTCGTCCTCGACGACGCTCGGCGACCTGATCAACTGGAAAAAGCGCGAACGCGAAGAATAAAGCCGTTGGGAAAAGTTGCAGAATTAAAGAAGGGCTGAGTGCGAATGCATTCAGCCCTTTTGTATCGCTCAGAACAAATCTGGCAATCGGCGGAAACTACTTGCCGGTATCGATCCGGATGATGACGCGAAAGACTGCCCTGTCGTCGAAGGAGCTGAGAATTCTTGCCCTGCTCTTCTTGCCCGCCACCTGCGCCCACAGTTTGTAGTTGTCGTTGGGCGAAAGCTGCTCGAAGCGGTAAGTGCCGTCTTCCTGGGTGATATAGCTTTCCACCGTCTTGGTGCGCTGGTCGCTTAAATACACAATGGCGCTGCGAATGGGAACGTCGTTCGCATTCACCACGCGTCCCTGAACCGATCGCTGCGCGGTCTGGGCACGGGCAGATCCGGCATTGCTGAAAAAAATTGCGAACCAGGCCGCAAGGCCCAGCAGAATGGCGATACGCCGCAGCCTGCCGCGCGTGCGACGGCTTGCTTCCAAACCGTTCATCCAGCCTCCGATAGGCACCTCTCTATTCTTCCTCTTCGTCGTGAAAAACGATCGCGCTTTCGTCGTATCCGGCTTCTTCCACCTTACTCAATTCCACCGGGTCCGTGTTGACAACTTCATATTGCGCACCGCACTCTTCGCAGAGAACGACTTCGCCTTCTTCGACTTCATCTTCCGCGAAAGTCAAGGTGTTTTCACATTCGGGGCAAACTTGCATGACCGCTCCTTCAGCGTCGCTCAATGTTGGTCCATGATTACACCTCCGCGAAGGTGTAACGAAGCTAGTTTAAGGAAATGATTGTATACGTCAAGTAGGAAACATTTCCGTCAGGATATTTTCGGTGCCTGCGGGTAACGTCCGCAAAAGAAATCGTACCAAGTTACGGACGGTCTCGCAGGCGAAAACCTTTTCTATGTTGACGTGCGAAGGGTGCCTGGGGTTACCCGCGTCCGGCCTAAATTTTCCTGTCATCCGGCGGCTTGCCGAGGGCGGTCATTCGCGCCGGAAACTTGCTTCGAAAGCCCTATCGGAACATTTTCGCGCTCCTTTTTCAACCGCCGTGGGAGGCCGCTTCGCGCCTCAACATGCAGGGGATAGTACCAATGTGATTGCTTTTGGCTTTTGCGTGGGGAGGTTGCTCTGGCGCTGCGGCGCGGCTGGACGTAGGCTGGTAGTGTATGCCGCGTTCGAACCCCATGACATTGGCTTTCCCTCCGTTCGCAGGAATGGTCCGCAAGATCATCCTGACGACGGTCGTAATTTTCTTCTTCCTGCGCGTGTTGCATTGGGTTGCGCCCGCGATTGGAGTCTACATCTTTGCCATGGGCGCGCTTACCCCCGCGATGGTGGCGCATGGAGCAATCTGGCAACTGATCACCTACAGCTTTTTGTACGGCGGCATTTTCCAGATCGCATTTGACATGTTGTCGCTATGGTTTATCGGCTCCTACTTGGAGAGCGCGTACGGGACCCGCTGGCTTACGGAGATTTACTTCTTCTCGGTGGCAGGAGCCGGCCTGACAACGATCGCAGTCTCCTACACGGGCCTCTTCCACATGTCGCCCGCGCAAACCGCCTACGGCGCGCTTGGCGGCATCTTTGGCTTGCTGGCCGCGTGGGCAGTGCTGATGGGCGATCAAAAGTTTTACATGTTTCCTCTCCCCATCTCCATTCGCGCAAAATATCTGGTAATCGTGTTCATTCTGATCGCGCTGGCCAGCGT
>JBOGLY010000073.1:0-9583 GCA_050746425.1 Acidobacteriaceae bacterium | reverse complement strand
AGTACGTGCCGCCGAAGACGCGGGTCAGCGTCTCGTAGCTTGCGCCAAGGTCGAAGATGAACGTCAGGGGATCATATTTCTGGAGCGATTGCAGGGTGAAAGACAGCGTGAAGGATTTACCCGAACCCGTTGCGCCCAGCACCAGCGTGTGCGCGACATCGCCGGAGTGCAGGTTACAGTAATACGGCGTGGCATGCGCCGTTTCGAGAACGGCGAGATACTCGCGTTCGAGGTGCGCATTCCATCGCGAGCCAGACGCTGCGGTAAAGAGAAACGACAGATCGGCGTAATTCGAGTTCAACGCCCACTGCTTGCGCAGATTGAACTGCCGGTTGCCGGGCACCGTGGCGAAGAAGGCATTCAGCAGGTTGTAACGTTCTTCGTACAGCAGGCCGTCATGCTGGGCAAAGAGCTTCTGAAACTCGGCGACCGCGTGTTCCAGTTTTCCGCGATCTTCGTCGTAAACCACCACCGTAAGCGTGAACTCGCCGAAGGATTTTCCCTCCATGCCGAGAGCGGTGAGAGCAGCGCCCAATTCGGCGACCGCTGCTTCCTTCGAATCGTCGACCAACTCATCGCGCGGGCCGGTGTTCTGCCGGTCCTGCAAGTTCGACAGAAAACTGGTCTTCGAGTTGTGATAGTGACGGCGGCGCTTGTTGATCTCTTTGCGAGATTTCGCATTGTCGACCGGATGCCATTCCGTAACGACATGGAAGTTGGCCGGGACATCGAGCAGCCCTTGCAACAGCAGAGGCCGCGTCTCGCTGGGCAGCTCTTTCAACGTCAGCACGCGAACGTAGTCGTCGTCCATGCGCAAGTGGCCGCGATGCGCTTCCAGTTCCGAATCGCACACCTGCCAGTCGAGACAGAGTGGGCCGCGCAATTGGGTGCTTTGAATCTTCAAGGGGCGGAAGTTTAGGAGACGCCGCAGTATGCGGAGCGTCTCTTCCGCCCCTGGCAGGGCGATCGTCATCAGGTCGCTCATCTGCCCACTCAAGCTTTGGACTTTCTGTTCGAGGCGCATCCGGTCGCGCTCGATCTGCTCATAGAGCAGCGTGCGTTCCTTGCTGCCGGAAAATAGCGCACGCAAGTCGCGTAGCGACGAGCGTGGATGTTTCGGCAATGCGGCGAGCGCGTGCAGCAATCTAGCCTTGGCATAGCTGCCATCGACCATAACGATCCAGAAAATTTCGATGGAATATAAACGGTCCGATTTCGCGGCCAGGAACGCGGCACGTTGCTCGACTGCCGCGCGGACCAACGGGCTTGAATATTCCGTATGCGGGATCTCTGGCCGGTTGTGACGGAACAGTATTTGGTAGAGCCGCGTCTTTTCATCGAGCGTGCGCAACGCCGCTTCGAGCCGCTTCACCGCGTAATCCCGTCCGGCATGGTCGAGACTCTCGGCATCGATGCCGCCGATCTTCAACACCGCGCCCAAGTCGCCGGACTTGGTCAGAAATGCATGTTCGTCCCAGAAGCCGTACAGGTTGATCTGCGCCGGAAACGACCCCGCTTCCTTCCAGTCCTTCGTGATGGCTTCAACCTTGAACATCGCGCCTCTGGATCGTTATCTCCGCCGGTTCCCACTGCATCGGGTCGTAGCGGCGGCGGAACTTGGCGGAGTTGAACAGCACCCACAGAATTTCGACATCGTGCTTGGTGGCAATACGCGCGATCACAACGCCGACAACGAACAGCAGAATGCCTCCCAGCAGCGAATGCATCAGCGAGAAGACGGCCCCGCCCGCAATCAGCGCGACAAAGAACAATCGCCGCTCCGCCCCCAGAATGGTCAGCGGGCGGTTCATCGCTTTATAAACTTTGTTCTGTCGTGGACCGCCTGCCGCCATCGGGTCACCCTCCTTTCCGCTCATCGTGTGTTTTTGCTGGTTACGTTCTCTCCACGGCAGACCCCCCGACGCTATTAACCTCCGGGGAAAAGCCAGGCCATGAAGTTGACCGCGCCGATGGCCATGCCGATGCCGAAGACAATCCCGGCCAGCATGCGCTTCGATTGGCCCTCGCCATACGCGAACATCAGACCGCCGACCACGATCGCCACCAAGCTCAATCCGGTCGCAATCGGCCCGGTAAACGCCTGTTCCAGCACGTTGACCGCGTTCTGCCACGGACCGCCGCCACCCACCTGAGCGAAGGCGGGTGTGGCTGCCGCAAGTGCGATAGAAACAGCAAGCATGGCTCGCCGCCGTGCAGGACGGCCAGTTAAGACTTTCTTGATACGAATGGACACGGTGGTTCTCCCTTCATTCACTCGTTTGGTTGCGGGGTTCAGTCAGGTGAACTCCGCGTCTGAGGTGAACGTAAGGCCACCGGGACAGGGGTAGGTCGGAAAGTTTTTCCGCGAGATTTCCTAAAAGGAAACGGGAGATCGAGATTTTTGTGATATGGCTACGGCGATTGTCTGAGCATGAGGCTGCTGTGCATCACTTCACTTGCGAGCATTGGCGCGTAGAGCGCATAGCATGGCATTCCCACAGTAATCAGCGAAAGAGCCGCGCACTGACGCGAGTCAAGACACGATGCCGTGCATACGAAATCGATCTATGTCTTGACGCGGGGCAGTGCGCGGCAAGAATCACGCAGCCGTGGGAATGCCAGGAGCGATCCGTTCCTGAATCCGCTCCATCCGAGCGCTGGCCGCTCTGTGGTAGACATCATCCATTTCCACTCCGAGATAGCTGCGGCCTGTCAGCAACGCCGCCGCACAGGTCGATGCCGAGCCGCAAAATGGGTCGAGCACCAACTCGCCCGGTAGCGTGAATGTACGAACCAGCGGCACCAGCGAGACCACTGCTTTCTGCGTGGGATGAAGCGCGTTGCCGGTGTATATCAAGCGCTGCACATCGGGTAGCGGATTGCATGGCAGCGGCGGATTGCCCTTGGCCAGCAGGTATGCCTGCTCGTGCTGACACTTCATAAACTTTGTGCTCGATGTGTAGCTCTTGCGAAATACGAAATGTCCGACAGGCCGGAATCCAGCTTCTCTCCACGCTTCCAGGAACTTCTCGGCGCGCGGCCAGCCGTAAAAAGAGACCATCAGGCGATTCTGTTTGAGCACCCGAAATGCTTCCGCCATCGCGGGCTTGAGCCAGTCGGCATCAGTATCGTTCTGGAGCGTGCGACCTTGACGGTCGTGGAAATTCACCAGATACGGCGGATCGGTCAGGATGAAATCGACGCTGTTTGCGGGCATACGACGCATCACTTCGATGCAGTCGCCGAGCAGGATGCGGTTCGTGAGATGCTTCTGCGGTTCGCGGATTGCGTTGGATGTTGTCATGGTTTCGTTCTCCATTTCTGCCCGTGTCTTCAAGCTCTCAGGGCACACCGGGCGAAGCCATGCAAGGGTCCCGGCTCCCCAGGCCAAAGGTCGCTTTTGGGGAGGGCAACCGAAAGAAATTTGTCCGTCGTACTGCGCGGCAAATTTGTTTTGGGAGGAACCGGAAAAGCAGAGACCTGCCGCGCCGCCAGGGCGCCGGGTTTCGACCCGCAGCAGTGCCGGAGAGCGCTGGAGACCGGAAAAAGCAGGACGGAACTCTACACACCCCCCAACGCAGAACTCTATGAACACTGCATTCCGTGCGGCGATGCGATGATTTGCGCCATCGACTGCCTGCACTGAAAACTGTGCGAATTTCCTTTTAGGAAATCTCGCGGAAAAATTTTCCGAGGAAACTCCTTGGCAGATGCCTACCCTGAGGCAAGGACGGAGCACATTCGTCCCAAGGAGCCTCCATGCGCGATTCCTTCCCGATAGCTGGCCAGTCTTACTCAGAACTGCAACGCGAACAAGCAACCCATCTCGATCTCGGCGAGCGCCTTCTGACAGCACGCGAGGTGGCAGCACGTCTTGGTGTCTCCGAGCGCTGGCTGCGCGATCATGCAACGCGGCGCAACCCGCGTATCCGGGCCATCAAACTCGGTCCGCTGGTGCGCTTCCGATGGTCAGATGTGCAGAGTTTCTTGGCTGAAATGGAAACCACAAAAAACTTCAAACATCGCTGAAACAATGGTTCAATAGAACCGTTCTCCGCGACCCAACTGTGCGGGACCAGAACAGGAGAACAGCAGTGGCAATGATTTATCAGAAAGGCACTGTGTACGTAAAAGGAACACGAGAGAAGAAATGGTATGGCAAATTCCGTGTGTACTTGCGGGATAAAAACGGACAGGAGGTTGAACACACTCGAAAGGTCGTTCTTGGGCCCAAGGCCCAGATGCGAAAATTCGAGGCGGAACGGCGATTGCAGGAGGTCATCCGTAAAGCGAATGAAAGCCCGGATAAGGTCGTCGATGACCGGACAGTCACGTTCGGGTGGTTTCTGGAGGAACGCTACTTCCCGGTCAAACGTGGACGCTGGCGTCCGGCGACAAAACGCACTGCCGAGTACGAAATTCGACGACATTTGCTTTCTCGTTTCAAGGAGAAGCCGATGTGTGAAGTTACGTACTTCGATCTGCAACTTGTCCTGAACCAACTTGCGGAGGGGTACGCCGAATCCACCGTCAAGCACATCTATGCATACAGCAAGGGAATCATGCGCATGGCACGCAAGCTGAAATTCGTTGGCGAGAATCCGGCAGACGATCTGCAGTTGCCGGAGATGAAGCCGGTGGACCGCCCGACCTTGACGCAGGAGCAGATTCTTTCGCTTCTGAGTGCCATCAAGGACATCCATGATTTCGCCTTGGTTTGTGTCGCCTTGTTTTGCGGCACGCGCACCGGAGAGACCTTGGGGTTGCAGTGGAAATCCTATCTCGGAGATTGCTTTGTGCCTTTCGGAATCGCCTACGAAGGGCAGTTCTATGCGGCAAAAATGAAGAACGATGCCAGCCGACAAGCAATTCCGATCCCGGATCGCGTTCGGCCCATCCTCGAAGCATGGAAGGCAGCGTGCAAGGATACATCGCCGGAGGCGCTGATCTTCTCGACATCGGGACGGAGGAAACGGACGGGAAAATCCGTGCCTTGGGATGGCAATAACTTTCTGCGGACACGCATTCATCCGATCGCGGAAAAACTTGGTATTTCCAAACGGCTGGTCACGTTTCAGGTGATGCGGCGAACACTTGGCACGGATCTCCAACGGCACGGCACCATGAAGGACGCGCAGCGCATCCTTCGGCATGCCGATATCAATACGACCGGCAACATCTACATGCAGGCGATTCCGACGAGTGTTCGCCAAACCCTCGATGCGCGAACGGGCGCAGTGCTGGGGAAGAAAACACTCACACTTCCAACGCAAACGGTTCCCAACGGTTCCAAATTAGGCGTTTTGGAGATCGCCGATGCCATCTAAGTTATTGATTTTATGGTGGACGCGGAAGGAATCGAACCTTCAACCTGTCGATTAAGAGTCGTGGCATGTTGATACCGCTGAACACCTGCAACTCATTCTACAACAGTCACTTACAAACCGTTCGCCCGCACGGATGGCCTTGTTGGAAATGCTTGTAATGTGTTGATTCTGCATACGGGGTTGGAGAGCTTACGTCACGTTTACGTCACAGTGTCATCGCCGTGAAAGCCGCACCCTAAGCCGCCACACTAACGAATCGCTGAGAATCAGAAGCATCGGAATGAATCCCAGCAGCCTCAAGAAACAGCCGAATTGCTCCGCAAGTCTCGGCGGCAGGAATGAAATGAGGAGCGGAAGCATTCGCTTAAACAGCGCTTCGCTCGTAGAAATCGCCTCTGCTTTCACACGGTAGATTCAGAACGTGCCGCTTGTAGTCCTACCGACCTTTCTCTCTTGGAGGATGTTGTTCAAGATTACTGTGGTGGCGGCCATTCCAGTTTCAGTGCAGATTTAGGATAGGTCGCGTAAGCTTCAATGGTCGCAGTGAGCGGGACTGCCCAACATCCGGAATACCATAAACAGAACTTCAACACACGGGAGTATGGTTGCGTGCAGCATTTTCTGGAAGTTGGACAACTGGTCTTCCTCCGGGCGGACAGATTTGCCTGGCAGACGATCCCTTCTACCACGGATTGCGCCCTCGCTTACTTCTCAATCAGCCAAGCCACTGGTTCCATAACTATTGTGCACAGTAGCCATCAGATTTTGGGTAAACTCCTGGTTTGCTTTATTTGAAGTTCCTCTCGTGAAAGGGTTAAAATCGATTTTTCAGCACGGAGCGGGGGGAAATTTGAACCGGCGAAGCTTCATCAAAAAATCTCTTGTGGCAGGAATCGCTGGCGTCGGTTGGTCCATAACGGACGAGCTGGCGATTCCGATGGAGCTCAGGCCGCGTCTAAAGGGCGCTTTCCGACGGCAGGAACAGAATGGGTGGACGTTCGTCCATCTTGAAAGTGAGCCGCGCGAAGTCGGCTTTCAGCATGGTTACCTGCTTGCCGATAAAATCGAGGATCAATTTGAATTAATCAATCTCATGCACGCGCATGGCGGCCGGCAAAATTGGGGGTTCTTCCGAGAGAAGGCTAGGACCATGTGGTGGCCGCACATTGAGTCCGAATATCGCGAGGAGATGCTGGGCATTAGCCAAGGACTCGCCGCGCGCGGGTTAAGGTACGACGTTTGGGACGTCGTCGCCTTGAATGGTATGACGGAGTGGCGCTATTTCCTCAAGCAATATGACACACAACATAAGATTAAGAATCCGGCCGATTCCAAAGCTCCGAGTCATTGTAGCGCCTTCGTCGCCACCGGAAGTTACACGAAAGATGGTAGGGTGATCATCGCGCATAACTGCTGGTCCGGCTACCTAGATGGCGAGCGCATGACCATGATCTTCGACATTGTTCCCGCTCAGGGCCATCGCATCCTTATGGACGGGTCTCCGGGCTTGATCGATAGTGGGGATGATTTCGGCATGAATTCTGCCGGCATCGCGATCACCGAGACGACCATCGAATCCTTCGTTGGTGGTTACGATCCCCAAGGGATTCCGGAATTCGTGCGAGCACGCAAGGCCATGCAGTACGCTTCTTCCATTGAAGACTACGCGCGAATCATGAAACAAGGCAACAACGGCGGCCTCGCCAACGGCTGGCTGCTTGCTGACCTCAAAACCAACGAGGTCGCCGATTTCGAGCTCGGCTTCAAGAACGTCAATCTCTGGCGGACCGCTGACGGCTACTTTGTGGGATCGAATTTTCCGGTGAGCCCCAACCTGACGCGCGAGGAAACCCACTTCAATCCGGATAATCCGAGCAGGAGCGCCAATGCACGGCACGTGAGGTGGAAGCAACTCATGGCCCAGTACAAGGGTAAAATTGACTTGTCGCTGGCGCAGCAATTCCTCGGCGACCACTTTGACACTTACCAGAAGAAGGTCGATCCCGATGAGCGCACGATCTGCGGGCATATCGATCTCTCGCCGCGCGGCTATCAGAGATGGGAGCCGCCTTACGGCGATGGTGGAACCGTGCAGAACAAGGCTGCAGACGCTCGGATGTGCGAGCGCATGGCTCTCTCGGCCTCGGCGGGACATTGTTGTGGAATAGATTTCAAGGCCTCGGAGTTCCTCGAAAAGCACCCGCAATTCGACTGGCAAAAGCCGCTATTGCGCAACATGGATTCGAATCCCTGGACCGAATTCTCCATCACAGGCTAGTGTTTATAGTGTTTACAGTCTTTTCCACTTGAAGGATCGAACCACACGATGCCAGTCACGCCCTCGGGACAATCAAGGACTTGCGACGCTGCCGAGATGTCGATTAATGCAAAATCGCCAAGTCATTCATGCAGCCGTTTTCAAGCCGCTTGAAATGTGTGTTTACGGGTCGTAGATTTGCTTCCCGAGGCCTGGGTCACCCGCACGCGCCACCCGCCCAAGCATTATGCCGCGTAGTGACTACGCGGCCGAGGTTCAATGAAATGAACTGCGTCATCTTCGCAATCTTGCGCAAATAGATGCGCTCCTCGCTGGGCGCAATGCGCGCATTCGAAGGCTCATATCCGCCTTCGCCGAACGTCTTCTGCGTGGGGAAATACCCGATGTAGCCATTGGTATAGCCCATAAAGTACGCATACGCCGCCGGTTCGGCTGCTTTGACTTCCTTGCCGATCGAGGAGATCAGCTCTCCCGGGAAAGTCACCCACATCATGTCGCCGATTCTCAGCATGGTGGCGGCGGGCACGTGCAGGTAGGGGTGGTGAAGTGAGCGGCTAGAGCATTTCACCTATAGGTGTATATCGTATCCGCAGTGGCGGAACCAGGCCTGAGCGTTGTTTGGAGAGATGGTTGGAATGGCCTCGGAGAGGGCTTGCTGGAGGGCATCGACGGACCGGGCTTTGGCGGAGCGCAGTGCCTGTTTCAGCTTGGACCAGCATTGCTCGATGGGATTGAAGTCCGGAGAATAGGGCGGCAGGTAGAGCAGTTCGGCTCCAGATGCTTCGATCAACTCCCGTACGCCAGCCACCTTGTGAGAACTCAGGTTGTCCATCACCACCACGTTCCCTGGTTGCAACCGCGGGCAAAGCACCTGTTCCAGGTAAGCGAGAAAGACTTCGCGGTCCGTGGGAGCCTCCACCGTCATGGTGGCAACCAGCCCCTCGACACTCATCGCGCCCAGCAGGGTCAAAGTCTTCCAGTGTCCCGCCGGATTGGCTTCCCGCACCCGCTGACCTCCGAAAGCGCGGCCATAGCGGCGCGTCATCTCCGTGGTCACGCCGCTTTCGTCCAGAAACAGCAGCCGTCTGGCATCGATTCCGTTCAGCGCTTCGCGCCATGCCTGACGGCGTCCCTGGTTCTGTTCGCTGTCTTGTTCCTGGGCGTAGAGTGACTTTTTTTCAGCCGCAGTCCCATCTTCTTCAACGTCCGCCACAAGTGTTGTAGGCTGAAATGTTCCCGTTGGGTTTCCCATACCTGCTGCTGCAACTGGGCCAGCGTCAGATCGGTTTGGTCCTTCAGCCATCGCCGAAGATGCTGTCGGATCTCCGCTGTCATCCGGCTTCGCGTACCGCGCCGCTGAAGCTTCCGCTCCATCCGCCCACTGCGCTTGTGCTGCGCCGATATCTTCAGCGCATACGGGTGGCTCACTCCAAACCGCTGGGCCAACTCGCGCAGACTTCCATCCCCGCGACTATGCGCCTCCAACAGCTTCCGCCGCAGATCGTCCGAATATGCTCTCGCCATCCTCGCTGTGTCGCCGAGACTTCGCCACTCTCAATATATACCTACAGGTGAAATGCTCTAGTAGATGTGGAAGTCCACTTCCAGGTTGGCGATAACGGCGACCGGCTTTCCCTTGAACATTGCGGGCTTGAAGCGATACTGCTTTACCGCTTCGAGCGCCTTTTCGTCCAGTCCCATGCCCAGCGCCCGGACTACTTTCAGATCGCGGGGAACGCCGTGGGGATCGATGATCGCCTGGACCACGACGACGCCCTGGTACTTTGCCATGCGTGCCTGGTCGGAAAATTCGGCATCGACCTGATAGATCAACTTCGGGCCGGTCACGCCGCCGCCCACCTGATAAATGCCGCCGCCATAGCCGCCGTTCTGACCCGGTCCGACGCCAGCGCCGGAGCCGGAACCCACCCCGCCGCTTTTACCCGAGCCAATGCCTCCGGCGTTCCCAGTACCGTTC
>JBOGLY010000072.1:0-9622 GCA_050746425.1 Acidobacteriaceae bacterium | reverse complement strand
GCTCCAGAGATGGACATACTCAGTGCTATGAAGGCGCTCATGAATCTTAACCACAAGTCCCGACCAGCCTCCTACTTCGATCATGCCCAGGACGGGAATCACCAATGCACCCAACCAGATCAGAAAGAACTGCAGCACCTCATTGAAGATCGCCGAGAACAGCCCCCCAAGGGTGACATAGACAGCAACGGTCAGGGACGAGACCCAAATGCTGAAGTGGATGTTCCAGCCTAGAACGACCTTCATGACCAGGGCCATGGCATACATATTGATGCCGGACATCAGGATGGTCATGAAGGCAAATGAAATACCGCTCAACGCGCGGGTTGCTTCTCCGTAACGCAGTTGGAGATAGCCTGGGACTGAGTGGGTCTTGGAGATGTAATAGAAAGGCATCATCACCAAGCCGAGAAAGACCATCGCGGGAAAGGCTGCAATCCAGTAAAAATGTGCAGCGAGCAAACCGTACTGGTAGGCAGCCGCGGCCCAACCCATCAATTCCAAAGCTCCCATGTTCGCGGAAAGGAAGCTCAACCCGGCAACCCACGCCGACATTTCGCGCCCAGCCATAAAGAAATCGTTCGAGGTATTTGCATAGCCTCGGAGGTAAAAGCCAATTCCCAGCACCATTGCGAAGTAAAGCAAGATAATCAACACATCGGGCAGGGCTAGCGACACCATCCTTTTGGGAGCCACGATCAGCATGGACGCCATCATCGTATTCACGACAGTCATTTACTCAATCTCGAGGATCTATTTACGAAAAATCATTTCTCGTGGGACTGTGCACGTGAAAGCGCCTTTTCCGATCGTTCCGCGTCAGCGCTTCCCATGGGTAAATTTTCAGGTTCGTTTGGTTGGCGGGGCATTCGCCTCGAAGGTAAATCGTCGATAGTCTGTAAGATTCTGTACCTACTCCGACAGGGCCATTGCTTCGCACTCGCGGAAATATTGAATACTCTGAGATACCAGGGAGTCGAGCTTGGCCTTTTCAGGTTTCCCGTACATCGCCGGGTATGGGTCTCCGCCGGGGCCCAGAGGCTCGAAGGTCACGAATCTTCCTTCCCTGTTATACCCAATCAGATACAACGCGCGAATGATCGTACAGACGTCGATCGATCCTTCGCCGAGTGCGCAGCGGTTGCTGTCGGCAAAATGCAGATTGACCAGCTTGTCGCCTGCGTCGAGCACGGCTTCGCCAATGTGGCTTTCCTCCGATTGCATGTGGTAAATGTCGCCGTTGATGTGTGCCACGCCAGGATGATCGACCTTTTCGATGTACCGCTTTGCATCCGCTACCGTATGCACAAAGCTGACCTCCGCGGAGCGGATTGGCTCAATGGCAGCCTTGATTCCATGCTCGACAAACCAATCGGCGCACATCGCCACGGTCTCGGCCGAGCGGTCGAATTCTACGTCATCATAAGCTTTAGGTCTGCCGACAGCTCCTGGCACCACCAGCAAGTAATGACCGCCGACCTGCTTCGTAAAGGGAATTTCGCGTCGCAAATAATCGATTGCAGCTTGCCGGCAAACAGCGCGATTGCTTGACAAGTCATTGTCAGCGGAGAACATTCCGCAAACTCCGGAGACTCTCAGGACATGATCAGAGAGAATCATCATGACCTCATCGGTCTTATATCCCATGTCTGGTCCATAGTGATTGCCATGCAGTTCGATAAATGGGACCCCGGATTTCTGGAGTCTCTTCGCCGAGTCGGCTAGATGTTCTCTGCCGAAGCCCCAGTTACTCCAGGACAGATTAAGCCGCTTATGGAATTGTTCCGGGGACGCCTTTTTCATTTCCAAAAAGCGTCGCTGGATCCGGTCATTCTTCTCTTCAAAGTGCTGATGTCGCATCCTCTTCTCTCCTTCCTTCTCGCAAACAGTGCATGGTCTACTGTGAAACGATGTGACGATGGTCCCCTACATTTGGCATATCGGAGTGTACGTCGGGGCCGAAATAACGGAGAGTCACCAGGGGGTCGGTCTGCGATTGGTTCTCAAAAGTCACACCGGCGGTTGCCGCTTCGTAAGATACAAACACTTCATCCTCTGTCATCTGACCGAAGCGAATAAGCGAAGGACAGCTAATGTTCAAGGTACCAATGGTTCCATGGCCCTGAGTCACGATGAGACCACAGGCTCCACTGTCGCGGATGGTGCAGCGCGCACCGGGCGCCACAATAAGCTCCTTCGCGCTGAAGCGTTGCTGGCCATCGATCCTGCCATAAACAACCCATCGGTCGGTATAGCCCTCACTCGCAGAATCCTTGAGAGCAATAGGTTCGAGATAGTGGTTCTTCTTAAAATCCGGGTCCATATTTTTGGGCCAGTCGACCAGATCGGCCAGGAAGTCCAGATCGTCGTGCTTTTCAACGGGAACGTCCTGAACGAGCAGTTCCCGCTTCACGTGCCTACCGTCGACCATCGACTGGAACATCGACAGTACGTCGCTGCTCCATTGCGGCTCATAAGTCAGCAGCGAACCCGGGGCATGCAGTATTCTGGTCGGAACCAGCCACCCAGTTCCCGGCTTAAGCCGATATGCCCTCGAATAGTCAAGGATGCCATTGTCGCCGTCATTCCAGCGTTGGAGACAGCGGCGAATGTCATCCTTCTTAGTGCCCGGCTCAAGTCCGAAATAAGTATGCGGAAAGTTTCCGGATGTACCGTTTAATTGAGGTGGGAAATAATAGCCTTCTGGCTTGCCTTCCCGTCCCACCAGCTTGGCTTGTTCCTCACTCTGATGGAGGTGATGCGGAATGGGACCAAGATTGTCGAAGAACTTGCTATAGACAGGCCAGCGATGATAGGTACCCCACATCGCAGCTCCTATCATCCGGGGACCTTCGCTCTCGATAGCTTCCTTCAGCGTAAGGCGATGGCTGTCCGCAACTACATAACTCAATCCCTCGTCCGGCGTGCGGTCTTCATTCATGGCGAAGGTCGTCGAAGCGATCCAGCGTTCGTCGATTCCTCCTCGATGGGTCCCGTAGGCATAAAGGTCACTCGCTTCCAGCTTGAGTCGGCGACCAGGTACGAGGTATGACCGGGGAACCCACGTTGGAGCGAGACGAAGTATCCCCTCTCCAGCCTCCAAAGCTTGCTTGGTTAATTGATTGACCGACTTTGTTGCGTTCATTCGCTCCTCGTTTTCCTGTTTCCGAATTTGTTAGTGAGACAGGCCAGTATATTCGAAGGTAGTTTCGGAAATCGAAAAGTTAACATTCCATTTTTTCGAGAGAAGAATGGGAATACATTAACAAGGTTCGGCCCAAAACCTCGTGGACACCACATTCTCTTCGGCGTCATCACCAACATCACACTGACCAGTTGAGCTAATTCGGTGCCGCGATACTGACCAGTGTGCTCGAGATGACATCAGCACAAGCAGATCGCTTCCGTAAATTCGTTCGGGAAGGAGGTGAATCGAGTATCTTGACCGTTACAAAATCAGACAGGTTGCGGTGCGTGAGGTCATGAATACACACGCGCGCGTGCGGGTCATTCCAAAGCAGGTCTTGCACACAAATAGAAAACTCGGTGGCGCCGTCGTAAACGTCGCGCGAACAGAAGTCCGAAGCGTCGTTTCGCTCCAGCGAAACGGCACGCTGCCAGGGATCGAAGAAAATCGAGAACTGCTGGCCAACGGAGATGGGTCGGATCTGCTTGGTGTAGCATCCGACGGACTTCGGGTTTCATCCTTTCTCAAAAGCACGCGCCAACGCTGCGTTCCAATCTATATTGAATTGACGCACCAAGCTGGATTCAGGAGCTACCAGGTCGAACCCATGGTAGGCGCCTGGGACCAGGTTGAATTCGGTTGGGACGCCGACCGCAACCAGACGCTTTGCGTACTCCAGGTCCTCTTCCGAAAACAGATCGATGGAGCCGACTCCGATAAACGCCGGTGCCAGACCTGCCAGGTTTGCAACGCGTGCAGGAACGGAATTTTTCGGCACATGCGCCGAACCGGCGGGAACACCCAGTAGCGCAGTCCAGCCGAAGCGATTGTCCTGCGGCGTCCATACGAAGTGTCCAATGCATTCTGAAACTTGCCGGGATGACCCTGTCCGATCGTCCAACATCGGATAAATCAGTACCTGCAAGCATATTGGAATCTCGCCGCGGTCACGAGCCGCAATCGCCAATGCTGCTGCATGTCCTCCTCCAGCGCTTTCGCCCTTGATCGCTATTCGCTTGGTGTCGACTCCAAGCTTCTTCGCATTCGTGTATACCCAACGGAGCGCTGCATAGTTGTCTTCCAGCGAGCCTGGAAACCGGGTTTCCGGGGCCAACCGATAGTCCACTGAAACGACCACGCAATCGTGGGCCTTCGAGAGCGCCTGGATATCAGGTATCGCCCCTTGCGCGGACCCGAGGACGTATCCCCCTCCGTGTATGTGTACGACCGCCGGTTTCGAGGCGCCCTGCGACGCTCCCACCAAAAAGATGCGCACTTTCGGCGCGCCGGGAGGCCCTGGAATAAAGAGTTCCTTCACGGGAGGATTGGGAGCTGGCGGTGGGAAATGATACTGTTTTAACTTCGCCCTATCCTCTTTGAGTAAAGTTGCGTTCAGCGGAGGAAATCCTCCCGTTTTCTTGATCCAGGCTTCGAGTGGGGCCCTGAACTCAGGATTCACAAAACTCATGGGATCTAGCCGGCAGGCGGAGCTCGCATCTCCGGGCACCTGGGCCAAGGCTGTATTCCTTATCAGCGACGTTGCGGCAAGAGCGCAACCCAAAGAGAGTACTTCGCGACGGGTAGGCATTCCGATTTCTCCATTTCGATCTGACAGTTCACACAGTCTGACTGTGTGCGGTTCGACAACTCTCTTCCATCTCGTTCGATAAATCGCGTGTTCAATTGCTCTCGTCTTGCATGGCCAGACACTATTGACCGGATTGGCCGAGTCGCAGGAATTTCACATAGCTATCTCTTAAGCAATACGTTTAGTACGTCGCCCGCCCGCCGCTCAAGTCGAAGACCGCACCAGTGGTGAAGGAGTTTTCTTCTGAAACCAGCCAGGCAACCATCGCGGCTACCTCGTCTACTTCGAGAAATCTGCCACGTGGAATCCGCGAAAACATGAAATCAATGTGTTCCTGTGACATTTGATCGAATATCCGAGTCCGCGCGGCTGCTGGCGTAATGCAGTTGACAGCTATATTCTTCTTTGCGGTCTCTTTGCCAAGGCTCTTGGTAAGCGCGATCACCGCGGCCTTGGACGCGCTGTACGCGGAGGCGTTGGCATTTCCTTCTTTTCCCGCGATCGATGCGACATTGACAATGCGGCCATAGTTCTGACGCAGCATGAATGGGATGATCTCTCGACAGCATAGGAACACTCCCGTTAAATTCACCTCGAGAACGTCTTTCCATGCGGCCACTGGGTATTCCCATGTCAAATGGTTTGGCCCGGCTATGCCCGCATTTGCGACTAGAATGTCAATCGATCCACATTTTGCAGCCATTGCATCCGCCGCACTTTTTACGCTGCGCGGTTCCGACACGTCGACCTTCTCAACCACGACGTTACCCTTCCGGCTGAGTTCCGCTTGTGCCGCGGCCAGGGTATTTTCATCGCGGTCCCAGATCGCAACCATGGCACCTGACTCGAGTAAGCGCCTCGCAATGGAGAAGCCAATCCCTTGGGCCCCCCCGGTGACGACTGCGTGACGTTGTTTTAGATCGATTTGATTCATTTGTGTTTTCGTCCCCTCATCCGCATGTCTTGACTCGCAATGCACGAATAAAGCTGGCGCCGCACCGATCGTGTCCGCAGAACACCCATAGCGGTTGATCTCGGTTCCGCCAAAGCCCGCTGATGGCCGTCTCCCATCATGAACGAGCTTGGTGCGTTTGGCAACTTGCCGCTCACTTGTTTGCTGCGCCGGAAATGGCTGATATCGCCGATCGCCAGCGCGACTGTCGCCAAAATCCCAGGCTGGCGTGCAATGACCTTGAAGACCGATCATGCTTCGACTAATATGCCCAAAGAAGAAAGAGGTCACAAAGAATGAGCATGACGGGCAATCGTCTAAGCGGAAAAACGGCCTTCATTACGGCAGCCGGGCAGGGAATTGGGCGTGAAACGGCGCGAATATTTGCACTTGAAGGGGCTACCGTATGGGCTACCGACGTCGACGAGCAGGCCCTGGCGGGCTTGGAAGGGTGCAAGACCGCACAGTTGGATGTGCGGAAGGTTGACATGATTAACGAAGTGGTTCAAGCGGCCGGGCCAATCCACATTCTGTTTAATTGTGCCGGAATTGTGCCAAACGGCTCGGTCCTCGATTGTTCTCCAGATGAGTGGGCGATGGCGTTCGACCTGAATGTGACCTCCATGTATAGGACAATTCGTGCGGTTCTTCCTGGAATGCTGAACAAAGGCGGAGGTTCGATTATCAATATGTCGTCGGTGGCTTCTTCTATCAAAGGGGTGCCCAACCGTTGCGTCTATGGTGCCAGTAAGGCCGCTGTTATTGGGCTCACCAAATCAGTTGCCGCGGACTTCGTGACGAAGGGTGTGCGATGCAACGCCATTTGTCCGGGCACCGTCGAAACGCCTTCTCTCCACGAGCGCCTTCGGGCGACCGGCGACTATGAAAGCGCGTTCGCTGCGTTTGTGGCTCGTCAGCCGATGGGCAGGTTGGGTCGAAGTTATGAAATCGCTTCCCTAGCTTTGTATTTGGCCTCTGACGAGTCCAGTTTCACGACCGGTCAAATTCATGTCATCGACGGCGGTTGGTCCAATTAAAAGCCGCGGTACTTCGTAAGATTGTTTTTAGTGTAGTTTGCGAGCGATGCGTCGCACGTGTTTCTCTGAAGTTCGCGGTCAGTTTAACTTGCGGACTTAATGTCACCTAGTTAGAGCGGTGATATTTGCAACTTAGCCTGCATTCATCCGACGGCATTATTGGTCACCTTGGACGCAGCCGGAGACGACCGCCATGCGTTCGATCGCTTCGAAGTTCCACGCGATCCCTATGCCCGGCTCGTCGCTTGGAACCGCTCGCCCCTCCTCGATTTTCATTGTTTCCGTCGTGATTGGATCGAGTTGAGGTATGTATTCGACCCAGCGGCCGTTGGGCACCGCGGCACAAAGCGACACGTGCAATTCCATTAGAAAATGTGGCGCGACGGAGATGTTATAACTCTCTGCCATGTGCGCCACCTTGAGCCATGGCGTAATTCCGCCAATCCGCGCGACATCGACCTGAACGACCGAGCATGCCCTCCGCTGCAGATAGTCTCGAAATTGAGAAGCACTGTAGATGCTTTCCCCGACCGCAACCGGGATCGTCGTTGCGTTCGACAATCTTACATAGCCATCAACATCATCAGCGGGCAGCGGCTCCTCGATCCAGCCGATATCCAACGGCTCATAAAGTTTCGCGCGTCGGAGTGCCTCATCCACAGTAAACGCCTGGTTTGCGTCGGTAAGTATCTCAAAATCGTACCCTACCGCGTCTCGGACTGCTGTGATGCGTGCCACGTCCTCGTGCGGCCGACGGCCTATCTTGAGCTTGGATCCACCAAAGCCGCGTTCCCTGGCGGCAACCGCATCTTCCACCAGGGCTGAAGTGTCCATATGAAGCCACCCGCCCTCAGTTGTGTAAAGAGGCACTGATCGCTGCGCGCCACCCGCGAGTTTAAAAAGCGGAAGATTTGCGCGGCGACAACGAAGGTCCCACAGGGCGATATCGATCGCCGCCATAGCTATGGACGTTATCGGACCAATCGTCGTGGCATGGGTTGTGAAGAGCATGGCACGCCAGATTGCCTCTATCTCGTCCGCGTCTCGTCCGATCAACAACGGCGCCAAAGTCTGCTCGATCAGTGACATGATGCCCCGCCCGCCCGTGCCGATCGTGTAGCCGTAGCCGCAGCCAAAAGCGCCGTCGGAATCGACGATCCGAACAAAAGGGGTCTCCTGACTGACAAAACTCTGGATTGCATCAACCCGCTTCACCTTCGGCTTCAGGTTAACCATCATGAAATCTATATGAGCGATCTTTGCCACTTGGTCCTCCTCTATTACCGACAAGTGAAATGAGTTGACCCTCGGTTTAGTCCACCTGAATGAGAGTCTCCAAATTTGGGTTCAGCGTGAGCGCACTCCCAACCGCCATCGGTGCTTTGTGGATTTGGGAAGCAATCTCTTCTTTCAAGATTCGCATAGCTCAGTTCAAATTCTTCCTGGACCAGATAGCGCTTCAGATTGTAGGAGCGGCCTCGTTCTAATTGATCCGCCGGCCCTGCCAGTCAGATTGAGCAGGCCAAGACCATTCGACATCTCAGCTAAATTCATACGGAGTGAGCGCGTCAGGTGTCATCGAAACCAGGCCGCCATCGACGACAAGATCGGCACCTGTAATATACGACGCTTCTTCGGAGGCGAGAAATGCAACCGCCGTCGCGATCTCGTGTGGATCCGAGCAACGGCGCATTGGGCAGGCTGATCCAAAGATCGGGTCCCACTTTACACGATCCCCACCCGCGGCACGGTCAATCACATCGGTCCAGACGTAGCCCGGGCTTATTGAATTGGCCCGGATACCCAGCGGCGCAAGATCAAGGGCCTGACATCTCGTCATCGCAACAATCGCGCCCTTGGACGCATTGTAGGTCCAACGGTTGGGCTGGCCCTCGTGAGCGGAAGTGCTCGCGATGTTGACGATTGAGCCACGCCCGCCGCGGGCGAGGGCATCAACCGCGCGCGCAGTCAGCATCGCTGGCCCCATTACATTGACATCCATTGTACGTTGCCACTGATGGTCGGTGGCGTTGACGCCGGCCATCAGGAATACAGCGGCATTGTTAACCAGAACGTGCAGCGCGCCGTTTGCATCCACCGCCGCATCGAGAATGCGATTGTAGGATTTGCGGTCTGTCACATCGCCAACCAGCGGTTTGCAGTGTTGAGCAAGTTCGCCCAGGATCTTCTGCTGCCGCTCAAGACCTTCCATCGTGATGTCCATGGCTGTTACGCGAGCGCCTTCGGCAACGAATTGTCGTACCGTGGCTGCGCCGATGCCGCCGCCAGCGCCAGTGACAAGCACCGAGCAGCCTGCGAAGCGATCCTTCCGCGCAATTTGCATGACGGGCGCGGGCGCGCGAGTCAGCGGCGTCGGATCTTCATAGTGTGTCAGCGAGGCGATCAATTCTCCTTCGCGCCGAAAAAGATCGACGCCGCTTAGCGGATAGCTGCGGTCTCCGCGATCCGTGAAGACGGCGTGCCATTCAATCGCGGCTTCCGTATCGTTGCCATAGACGCGACCAACTTCGACCGTCAAGCCGGGGAATTGAGCCGCTGCGCCCGCAAAATATTCGCGGATTGCCGCGTGTCCTTTCCGCCTGCTGGTCGCGCTCCCGCAATCGGCGTCAGGTGTAAAAAAGGACATGATGCGGTCGAGATTCCGAGATGACTCGGCATCCAAAAAAGCCCGCGCAATTTGCTCGATTGTTTTCACCGTGCTCTCCCCAGTGCTTATTGCTTCTCATAAGGTGCTTTATAAAGCAACCTGCCAGCATACAGCATGAAATGCAACCGCGTAAGTTGCTACACAATCGAATGGCTTGGGATAATTCTGCTGAGGCGCGCCTCGGCTCGGC
>JBOGLY010000071.1:0-9763 GCA_050746425.1 Acidobacteriaceae bacterium | reverse complement strand
CTGCGTGTGGTTGTCGTTCAATGCGCCCGCCAGCGCTTGGAGAACGCACCAGGCCATTACCGGCCCCCAGACGGCAAGTGAATTTCGGGAGGCGCTGTGGCTGGGCAGCACGCGGCGGGCTTCGGTCGACCATCGCGAGGAGAAGCAATCTTCCAGTCGCGGCAGGTGCATTGCGCCCCGTAAATAGGCAGTCACGCGTTCCTGAATCGCATCTTCTGGATTTGAACCGTTCAGTTGTTCCTTTTGCCACGAGGTCCATACGCGATTGTTCTTTACCTCAGCCAGCAGAATGGCCGCCCTTGAGGCGATTGCGTCTATTAAATCCTTCTCCAATTGACGACGCTGCGCCGCGGAGATTTTATCCATCTGCGGTCCAGTTGTGGCCTCACCGGTTTCGCCCAGCCTCGCCAGTTCTCCTGTCAACGCGGGATCGAGAAGATTCCGCAGCGCCTGATGCACATGCCGCAGCTTCAGATTAGTGAGTGCATGGTCCAGGTTGGGTACGCCGCGCCCTTGCAATGCATCGCAAAGCTGGCTCCAGGGGTGGTCTTCATCGCTGCGCAGTTCGCGCCAATCGAGAAGGACCGCATACTTGTAAGCCTGCAACTCTATGGTGAACCCATGCGCAACCAGTTCGGCTGAGCGCTTCAAGTACTCCAGCCCCGCCGGGATATCGCGATACGCAAGTACGACCGACGGATCGCTCGACAGCGCCAGACCTTCCCGCAAGGAGCGCTGTCGCAGTCCTCCCGCGCCTTTATCGGCATACGCCGCCGAGCGGTGGATCGTGCCTCGAGTGGTCGCATAGCGGTTGTGATAGATTACGAGGGCGCGTTGATCTCCGCGCCGGTTGGAGTAGGCAAACACATTCTCATCGACAGTGCCGTTTTCTCGCCAGAAGTCGTAGAGCAGAAATTCGTGGCTCTCGGCAAAAAGCGCGCGACGGTGCAGCAGCGGAGCGATCTCCCGCTGATGACGCTCCACAAGGCCCCAGTTGGGCGTTTCGTCATAGCGCGGTCGCTGGTACTCCATCCCATATTTTTCCGTAAACCCTTCCACCTGCCCGTGCCCCAGCATGGGCAGTCCCGGCAGCGTAGCCATCATCGTGGCAACCCCAAAATATTTGTCACCGGTGCCAAACTGATCGATGGCCGTCCGCTCGTCCGGATTGCTCATGAAGTTTACATATCGCTTCAAAATGTCTGGATCGAATTCCAGCGTGTTCTTCAGCACGGAGCGATAATTGGCATTGTCCTCGTCCCGCAGCATCACCATGAAGGCGCTGTTGTATACGCGGTGCATGCCCAGGGTGCGGACAAAGTAGCCCTCCATTAACCAGAAAGCCTCGGCGAGCAGCAGCGTTCCAGGGACTTCAGCCGCAACCCGGTCCACCACTTCGCGCCAGAACTCCTGGGGCATGGCGGCATCGAACTCCGCTTTCGTCATGCTGTATTCCGCGCGCGAAGGAATGGCGCCACCCGTGCCTGGCTGCGGAAACCAGAGGCGCTCGACGTGGCGCTTTGCCAGCGTCATTGCCGCATCGAATCGAATAATAGGGAAGAGGCGCGCAACCGAAAGAATCGTCTGAATTACATGCTCGCGTACTGCGGCGCTCAGGTAATCCAATTGCGCGGTGTCATTCCATGGAAAGCTGGTGCCGTCGTTTCCGTGGTAAACATACAGAGTGTCGCCGGTCCATTTATCGCGACGGCGAAACACGACGGCGGCGTCGCTTTGCTCATAATAATGGTCTTCGATTTTAATCTCGACCCGGTGATCGTTCGATAGGTCTGGGCCTTCGAATCGGTAGGCCGGATAAGGGCAGTCGCGACGAGACAAAAACCAGTCTGGATGCTCCATTACCCACTGTGAATCGATGCCCATGTGGTTCGGGACCATGTCGCTGGCCAGACGAATCCCTTTTGCCTGCGCCCGGTCTCGCAAATTCCTGTACGCGTCTTCTCCGCCCAGGTCCCAGGCGATGCGATAATCGGCGAGCGAATACGCCGATGCCACGGCATCGTGATTTCCCATGAGTTGCTTGATGGTTCTCGATGCGCGGCTTCGCTCCCAGACTCCAATCAGCCACAATGCGTTGACCCCTCTGGAGGCAAGGACCGCCAGTTCCTCATCTGGAATTTGGTCCAGCGTCCGAATTTCACGGCCGAACTGTTTCGACAACTGCGCCAGCCAAACGTAGGTACTCTTGGCGATCATTACGGTTGTCGTCATCCAGTCCACGTCGCGGCTGAAGCGTTCGTACTCCAGCATCGAATCGGAAAAAGTAAGCACCTCGCCTTTACCGGGAGTGAAGCCATGCCCATGGCGCGCCGCATCGGAAGGCGGATGAAATCGCATCCAGATGGCAAGCTCTTCCTCTTTCAGCAGATCGGCGGCAAGCAGAAGGCGGCGCATGGCGTCTCCCAATGCAAAGCTCCAATGCTGCTGGATGTACGCAATCTGTCCGCTGAGGGAATCCGGAGACGCAAGCGCCGGTGCCCGCAGCAGATCGAAGAGAGTTTTTTTGCCTGGCCCCATGACCGGACGTGTGGCGAAAAATTTTGGCAGCTCACCGCCGAGCTTTGGATATTGCGTGGTTTTCGCCAGCATCGAATCGTCAAACAGCTCTTTAAATGGCTGAAATGCCGGATTGGCATTCGCCATCCACAACAGCATCAGCTCTTCGAATCCTGCCTCCAGATGCGAAACTCCGCCGGTAGTGCCCTTCAACCATTGGTCGGGAGTCGTCTTTCCGCGGTAAATGTCTATTCCGGGAAACTGCTCCACAAACGAGAGCACCATTTTTGTGAATGCGCTTTCTCCGAGCCGCGACTGAAACCAGCCGATCGCCTCCTGCAGGACCCTGGGGTCTACGCTATCGCGGTAGGCGCGGACCATGGCGTGGCTAAGCTCGTCGATGATCCCCATGGCAAACAGGGCGGCCGGATTTACCGCCTGTTTTGGATCGTTCGCGGTGCCGCGAACCTCATTGATTCGATGGGCGAGGCGGCGGCTCGCTCCAATGTCGGCAAAGACCACGTTTCCCGTATAGGAAAACATGGTCGAATCCACGCTGTAACGCTCACGCGCTTCGCGCGAAATGTGAAACTCCATCTTCACTGGTATTCTCCAATGCGGCTGTTGCAAACAACGGCGGCGGAAGACAATCGCACGCCCAAATTAGATCGCAGGTTGGACGACCATTTCACCGGTGTGAAACGTATCCGCGGACATGATTGTTCTTCTAAATCTTAAGCCACGCCCGGTAATTAACGGAAGCTGTCGTATTCGCTGAAGCCGCCATAAACAAGTAGGATGCGCTGAGCTCGTCGGGAAGCGCGAATGCGTTCCGAACAATACAGGAAAAGAGTCGATTGCTGAAGCGAATGCGCGCGGCGCTTCATCCAACTGCTATCTCCTGAGGATGAAGCGCAGGCGGTATGCTGAGATATGGCTGCAGCCAACACCCATAGTTCGTCCTTTGCCCGCACCCTTGCGAGCGCCAAGCAGACAATGGTGCTCAGCGAGATCATCACGCTCGCTCTCGATAGCTTCCGCGCCAACAAAGTGCGTTTCGCGTTGACCGCCCTGGGCATGGTGATGGGATCGGCTTCGGTCATCCTGGTAGCCACCATTGGACTCACCGGCAGAGAATATGCAATCAACCTGATTCAGGGCATTGGCGCCAATATGATCGTCGCGGATTGCCAATGCGGCGGCGTCAATCCGGACTGGCTCACCAACCAGGACCTGGAAGCAGTGAACGAACAGGTTCCCGGCATCATCTGGTCGTCGCCGATGCTGCAGATGCAGGTCCCGATCAGTTTTGGGGACGGCAAAGTAAAAGACATTCTGGTATTGGGTGTTTCTCCGCAATATAAAGACGTTCGCAATCTGGTGGTTCTCGACGGACGTTTTTTCGATGCGGAAGATACCATCAGCCACGCCAAAGTTGCTGTAGTCACAGTTCCGTTCGCGGAGGCGCTGTATGGCAGCGCGGATCGGGCCATCAATAAGACATTCACGATCCGAGGAATTCCGTTCACCATCATAGGGGTCTTCAAGGAGAAGGTGAATACGTGGGGAATGTCGGAGATTGCAAAAGAAACAATCCTGATTCCTTACCCGGTAGGACGATATTTCACCGGCACCAATGCCGTGAAGCAACTGTTTTTTTCCGTTCGGAATTTCAGCGACACGCCGCGTGCGCGCGATGAAATCGCGAAAGTCATTCAATCGCGGCACCGGCCTGGCTCGGTCTATGACGTGATCGAATACACGGCCCTGGTGGACACCGCGGCGCACATCGCGGACATTATGACGCTGGTGCTGCTTTTGGTTTCCGCCGTGACGCTGGCCGTCAGCGGCGTCGGGATCATGAATATTATGCTGGCGACGGTGCGATCCCGGATTCGCGAAATCGGCATTCGTAAAGCGGTGGGCGCGACCTATCGGGAAATCCAGCTCCAATTTTTGGCCGAAGCGATCCTGATTTCACTCAGCGGCGGCATTGTCGGCACCCTGCTGGGACTCGCGCTGCCCGTTTCGGTGCGCTTCTTCTTTCCCGCATACACGATTCCGATTTCTCCGTGGTCCGTCGTCATTTCTCTTTCAACCGCGATGCTCGTCGGAATTTTGTTCGGCACGCTCCCGGCCACGCGAGCCGCGCAAATGGACCCGGTGGAATCATTGAAGTACGAGTAATTGGGCGGAGGGGATGGAAATTTTGCGCTAACAAGCGACCGTCATCCTGAGCAACGCGAAGGACCTCCGCTATTTCTGAAGAACGCCAATGCAGAGATTCTTCGCGTTGATCAGAATGACGGAACATCATTTTGAGTCACTTTATCGATAGGTCCAAATCAATTTGCGCTCAAACTTGCAATCAATTCGCGCGCTGTCGTTCTGCCAGAATGGACCAGATCGGGCAAACCAACTCCCCGATAGGCGTTACCGATCAGCCGCAGATTGGGAAGCGCTGCAACCCGGCGATCCAACTCCGAAATGCGATCCAAGTGACGGACTGAATAGAGCGGAAGAGAGTTGGGCCAGCGACGAACCAGCGCGATCGACGGCTCGGGGAGTTTGCCGAGATAGCGTCCAAGCTCGACACTGGCGAGGCGGATCAACATGGCATCATCTTGCTTCAGCAGCGCTGGGGCAGCCGGGCCGCCGAAGAATGCGCGCAGCAAAATCGCACCGGCGGGCGTTCTGAAGGGAAACTTCTGATCGACATAAGTACACGCTAGAAGCGCTCGATCCGCAACATTGTTGGTGGAAAAAACTTTATCGCCCTGCGATGATCGAGCCGGGACGAGAAATCCAAACCCGCGCGGAACGCGCATTCCCCTGGCTTCGTCCGCGCAGAATCCCAGAGCCACAATAATTGCGGAAGAAGAATGCCGCGGCAGCAGTTCCGCAATTTTCGCATCCAGCGGAGTTAACAGCTTCTCGGTCGTTGTGGCTGGTGTGGCCACCACAACTGCATCGAATGTCTGCCTCGCGAGTTCAGGTTTTTCCGCAATCGATGCCCCCACCAACGACCAGCCATCGCCGCTTCGATGGATGGACTCAATGGTCATGCCGCGCTGAATGGTGTTTGCTGGGAGGTGCGATTCCATTCCCTCAATGAGCGATGCGAGTCCGTTTCTGAGCGTGGTGAAAACAGATGCGGACCCATTCCCCGCTCGTACGCGTTGCTGCAGGCCCAGTATCAGGCTGCCATGCTCGCGCTCTAGTGCAATCAATGAGGGCAGTACCGCGCGCGCGCTCAAGTTTGCTATGTCGCCGCCAAGCACGCCAGACAGCAGAGGCGCAGCGATTGTGTCCGCAACGTCTGCGCCAAAGTGGCGCAACACAAAATCCCGCACCGATTCGTCGCGGGCGGAATTTGCGTTATCAAGCGCGCTCGCCTTCAATTCTCCAGCGAGTTTCGGCTCGCGCAGATACGCGAGCTTTGCCTGCCAAGTGAACAGAGGCGAATTCAGCACGCTGGCCCATTGCGTTGGCACAATCATGCGCATGCCGTCCGGCATCGGTGTCAGCGTCTGGCCCTGGGCGATGTAGGTTTTGCGTCTGTCGTCCTGGGAAGGAAGAACTTCACGCTCCAATCCAAGCTCGATCGCGAGGTCTCGTGCCCATCGTTTTTCCGTTACCCAGCTATCCGGGCCGCACTCAATGATGAAATCGTCGCAATGGACTGTCTCGACAATCCCGCCCAGGCGAGAGGCTGCTTCAAACAAGACAAATTCGATCGGCGCGCCTGCCCGCTTTTGCAACGCTAGCTCGTAGGTTGCCGAAACACCCGCGATGCCTCCGCCAATAACGGCAATGCGTTTCATTTCCGCGTAGGCAGCGCCAATGCCGGTTCGTTGTCCAACTGTGCCGCGCACAGGAGCGAGAGTCCCTGCGATACCAGGGCTGCTAGCGCGTCGATCAACAATGAAGAGTCGTTCAGAGATTCAGGCCGAAATAGTTGCAGGCTCAGCCGATGCGCCAATCCCTGAAATGCAATATCGATGTCGTACAGAATTTCAACGTGGTCGCACAGAAATCCTATGGGCTGCAACACCACGGCACGATGGCCTTCTCGATTGAGGCTTTCCAGCGTCTCCTCGACAGTTGGACCAATCCACGGGCCGCCTGATGCTCCCTGGCTTTGAAATGCGAAGTACCAATCGCGCCCATTCAAGCCATCAGCCGCAAGCCGCTCCGCAACCAGGCTCGCGGTATGTTTTGCCTCGATTGCGTATGGATCGGGTCCGCTGGCGGCGCTCGGCGGCAGTGCATACGATCGTTCCGGGATAGTGGGCCTCACCGGTCCGTGCATTTCATCCGAGCTATGTTTCGGTCCCTCGTGCTCAGCGCTTGCGTGATCCGATTGGGTAGGCGCTGCCGCGACCTGAATCGTTCGGCAAGGTACGCTATGGGCGGTGAACAACACAGGAACCTTTTTCCCGACGACAAGGCAAGCTTCTTGCCACGACGGCCGCAACCGTTCCGCGAATGCATCCGCCAGAACCGGATGGTCCGCCCATGCGTCGATGAAGTGAAAACGAAGAGCATTTCCAGCTTCGGCATAGGCCGCGCGTCGATAGAGGCCTACGCTGGTGCGCGAATTTTGCGGAGCCAGGCAGATGGCGACCGCATCGGTAATTCCGTCAGCCTGCATTTGGCGAACAGCGTCTCTTATGTACGGCCTCCAGTTGCGCATTCCCACATACACGGGCAAGTCAATTTTCTGTCGCAACAGCGCCGCCTGCTCCAGCGTTCGCTCCGTCAGCGGGCTTTTTCCAATCTGCGCGTAACGTTTTTGGATCTCTTCCACAACGTGCGGAGGAATGGCGCGGCCGCTGACTACGTTTTTCAAATATTCCGGGACCTCCTCGACCGTCTCCGGAGTGCCATGTGCCAGCAGCAGAACGGCGAACCGGCGCTCTGCCGCAACCGTACCTTGTGCTTCGGAGTGAGTTGACGGCTTCATGCTTGTCTCAATGGAAACTTGCCTGCGAGTCGTTGCGGCGCGCTTTTTCATCTTTTATTTCGGCAGAAATTTCCTGCACCCAGCGGACCACCCGCTGCACATTTTCGACCGGCGTGCCGGGCACAATGCCGTGGCCAACATTAAAAATGTGTCCAGGTTCTCCACCTGCCTGTAATAGCACTTCTTCCACGCGAGCGCGCAACAATGCCTCCGGAGCGAACAACGCGATTGGATCGAGGTTGCCCTGCACAGCGCAGTGCTGCCCAACCGCCTGCCTTCCAACATCGAGCGGAATCCGCCAATCGAGCCCGATCACATCGGCGCCAGTCTCGCGCATGCTGGGCAGAAGCGTGGCCGTATCGACGCCGAAATAAATCACGGGCACTCCCTGGGACTGCACTTGTTCGACCAGCGATTGCGTTATCGGCAACACATATTTTCGATAATCCGTAACGGAAAGAGCGCCGGCCCAGCTGTCGAAGATCTGGATGACATCCGCGCCCGCCCCAACTTGTTGAGCGGAGTATTCCACAAGCACGGCGCACAACTTATCCATCAGAGCTTGCCACGCAGTTGGATCCGTATACATCAGGCGCTTGGTCTCGATGTAATTCCGGGAACCGCCGCCTTCGATCATGTAGCTTGCAAGCGTGAACGGCGCTCCGCAAAACCCAATCATTCCCATTCGATTGCCAAAGTGGGCGACAATCTTTCGGATCGCTTCCGCTACAAACCCAAGTTCCGCGGCGCGGTCCGTTCGCAATGCATCGATGTCCGCCGCGGCGCGAATCGGGCGATGCACTCTTGGACCTTCTCCTGCCTGAAATTCAAAATCCAGACCCATGGGTTCGAGCGGCAACAAAAGATCGGCAAAGACGATCGCGGCGTCGACATCGAGCTTTTCCGCGGCGGTAATCGTGACGTCGGCGGCCAGCTCAGGCGTTTTGCAAATCTCGATCAGCGAGTGCGCCTTGCGGACTGCCTGGTACTCCGGCATATAGCGGCCCGCCTGCCGCAGAAACCAGACCGGCGTGCGATCGACAGGCTGCCGCAGGCATGCGCGCAGAAAACGGCTGCCGCCGGACATGGCCGCCTCTGATTCAGCCGAGTCTTTTTCCGCTATTTCAATCTGGCTATCCTGCGGCTTCATGCACTTCTATGGTAGTGGATTGGCTCGATCGGCAACTAAGCGTCGTAAACGAGTCCATCAATCTTGACTTTTCGGCACCAGAAGCAATGGAGAATGTCCCTGCCCGGCACAAGGGTCGCAAGGTCCATCCGGCGCCATCGGTGCAGTCCAAACCGACAGAACAGAGCCAGCAGGGCGTGGGATTCATGTTCTCGATGCGGCCACAGCTTTGCAATGCGAGCCGCAAGCTCGGAATCGGGCAAGCGGTCTACTGGAGCTTTCATCCCGCCTCTGCTTAAAACATTACGCAATTGTATGATCGTAAATGTTGTGCGACGAATTTCTTCGTTTACAAACCGCTGGAAAGGGCATGATGCCGTATCGTTACCTGGAAAATCGCTGGGACAAGAAACTTGCCGAAAAGTTGAGCGAACCTGAACTGCTGCGCTACCGCTCCAACCTGCTCGGCTCCGATTTGCGAATTACGAATTTTGCCGGCGGCAACACCAGCGCGAAGCTGGTCCAGCCTGATCCACTCGACGGCAGTCCCAGGCAGGTGCTGTGGGTGAAAGGAAGCGGCGGCGATCTTGGCACCATCTCCATCAATGGTTTCGCAACGCTGTATCTAGATAAACTTTACGATCTCGTCAAAATCTATCGCGGCGTTGCTCATGAAGATGAAATGGTCGCGTTGTACCCGCTTTGCGCTTTCGGCCAAAACACAGTCGCCGCATCCATCGATACCCCGCTCCATGCTTTTCTGCCCGCAGCGCATATCGACCACCTGCACCCGGACTGGGGAATCGCGCTGGCGGCGGCCGCCAACGGCGAAATGCGAATGCAGGAATTCAATCGCCGCTTTGGTCATCGTCTGGTTTGGCTGCCTTGGCAGCGCCCTGGGTTTGAACTGGGCATGATGTTGAAGAATGCGGTCGAGGCGAATCCTGAATGCGATGGCATCGTGCTCGGCGGACACGGCCTTTTTTCCTGGGGAGAGACGTCTGAATCCTGTTACCTGAACACCATTGAGTTGATCGATCAACTCGGACAGTTTGTGCAGGAGCACATAGACGCAGTCGGCGATAAGATTTTCGGCGGCGAACTGCATCATGCGCGCGACGACCGGGAAGCTATTGCCATCGATCTTCTGC
>JBOGLY010000070.1:0-9814 GCA_050746425.1 Acidobacteriaceae bacterium | reverse complement strand
CTGCAGGTATGGCCCCTGGTAAAGATCGGGTGTAGCGTACACGGTGCGGATTGGTGCCTCGCCAGTTTCCTCGCGCAGGGCCGTCAGTTTCTCGATGATTTCGTGTCGCAGATTGTTCGATTCATTTCCGGCGGCTACAATTCCTTGTGCTTCTCTACCCTTGATGTTCATGTACATGCCGCTCAGGCCCAGTGCATAGGCGCGCGTCTTGTTCCAGTCGACACCCGCAAAAAAAGAGCCGCATTCGGCATCTGGCTTTAGCGTGAGATATCCGTGCTGATGCAACCAGGAGTTCAAATTGACGCCGCGCCGGAAGGCGCAGAAGCCATGATCGGAAAGCACGTACAAGGCAGTATCGGCGTCTATGAAGGGCAACGTTTCGCCGACAAGCGCGTCCATCCGTCGATACATTTCTTCTATCGTGCTCGCGTATTTTTCTGCACTGCCCATATGCCCGAAGAACATGTGTTGCACGCGATCGCTTGTGTCGAATACGCATGCGACCACGCCTCGGCTGGTATTTTTCAGCGCGCTTAAAAACATTCCCTTTCGCTCTTCAAAAATGCCGTATGCCTGGTCGAGAAACGCGGCCTCGTCTATCACGCCCTCATTCAGCGCCCATGTGTCTTCCGCCATGCCGCACGTGGCGTAGCTGCCGAGCAGATTTGCAAGATACTTCGCATAATAAGGAGGGTGGCTGATTGGCAGCGTCGGTCGTTCTGGATCGATCTGGATCGGCGACATGTAGAGGCTGCATTCCGAGTCGAGTTCCGTCAGCATAAATCTCGCAATTCCGCTGGCCTTTACTCCGACGACTGTGCGGAATGACAACCGCAGCCAGCCAGTGTATTCGCCAGACCGAACTTTCACTCGATGTTCCTGAACGCGCAGTTCCAGAAATTCTCCCGCGCGAACCAACTGGAACGGAATCCGCAGGATCGGTTCTTCCGCGAGGAACGTGTCCTGCGGTCCTTCAATGATTCCTTCAAATCCAGTCTCAGTCCTCCTCAACGGATAACGGCTGCCATTTTCATACGTGGTTTTTTCCAGGCGGGTGGTGAACTGTGAAAAGCTTCCCTGGGTGCCTTTCAGGTCGGGCGTGGACATGGCGGAGAGCATTCTTCCATCAAACTTTTCCGGTGGAAACGTGATCGGGAGCCGCAGAATAGTGCAGGCAATCCCGTGTTCACCTAAAATTTTCCAGAATGGCTTGCTCTTGCGGAGCAGCTCGACCGTAGGACTCGATGTGGGAATTCGCAAGCGGCCGAAGCGCAGAATCCTTCCCGGCCTTTCAATCCGCGCGGAAGAAAGCTGGGGCAAATATGTTTTCAGGCTGCGGTCCAGAAAATCGAAAATGTTATGTTTCGCCGGGCTGACTCCTGTTGCAAATGTGGACCACGCGACTGGAGAAAGCGACGGAAACGTTGTTCGCAGCCGTCGATAGCCGCCCGTCTCGGCAAGCTTCTTAAGGTTTGGAAGCTTGCCTTCGGCGATGTATTGCTCCGTCAGGACCGGATCGAGTCCATCAAGGCCGAGGAAGACGATCTTCTTCACCTTGGCATTGCGAAATCCCTTGTGGCGTCGCAGCGTTCGCCATGCGATACGGAAGGGCCAGCTTAAAAACGACAGCAGGCTGGCAAAAAATCCGACAACCAACGTCAGAAAAGAACTGATAAAAGCAAAACCCGAGCCTGGTCCAATATAGGCGAACTGCACCGCATGCGGATGGTGGTGCGAATAGTAGAGCCAACATGCCGTGGCCGCCACACTTAGCGCAACGTCCGCGATGGAAATGCTGTAAATGCGGGGAAATGGATGCAACTCGCGGGTCATCGCAGCTTCCCCTCCACAAACGGGACCTCCAACACCTTCGGGTGCTGCACCGGTCCGTGACCAAAATATCCATCCTCGCCAAATAGCTCGCCGTGGTCCGATGTTATGGTAATGAAGGTGTTTTTCGGAACCAGGTCGAACAATTCTTCCACCACAACATCCAGATACTTGACGGCCGCGATTTGTCGATGGCGCAAGTCATCCATCTTTTTCTTATTGAAAAATCGCTCGGCTTTCAGTCTCCCTCCCACTACAGGATCGTGAAGGTGTTTGAAAACGCCGTGGACTCCATGGATTCTTGGCCAATTTTCTTCGGGCTCGCCGGGAAGTGCGTAAGGATAATGCGTCTCTCCCACGTTCAACACCCAGAACGACGGCCGCTCCTCGGAAAAATGCATCTCGCGTATCATCGCGCGCATGTCGTTGTGTTTGTCCATCAGGCGAAACGTGTCGAAGCCAAGATTGATCGGCGTTTTGGGATTGAGCACCGGCAGCGATACTCTGGCGTGGGTTGCGTATCCAAGCGTGTTTTTCAGAAATGGCGGCAAATAAAGCTGCGGCACCAGAGACTGAAACTTCAGGTCGTCGCAACCCAGGCGCCGGTTGTATTTTAGAAACTCGGCCTTGTAATATTCCGAGGCGAAAATATGCTTCGGGCTGCTGTGCGGCATCAGGCCCATCAACAGATTGAAATGCGAAGGCGCTGTCCATGACGCGTAGGACCACTTGCGCTCTATGGGGCCAAGCTTTCGCATGGTGCGTGGCCGGGCGCGCATAAGCGAGTCATACCGACAGCTATCGAAGACGACCAGGACGTAATTGTTGCGCTCGGTGCGGCTTTTGCTCATGGCAATGCGAAGGTCTTATCTCAGATGATACGTGGTTTCATGGGTGACGCACCAGTTAGAATCGATTTCGGAAACCTACATTTATGAGCAAACCTGAATGCGCTGGAGATACGGAAAAACCTGCGAGCGCCAAGCGCGTTCCATCGCGCCGAAAATCGAAGACCGGCCTTACTGTCTGGTTTACTGGTTTGTGCGGCGCCGGCAAAACGACGATCTGCCGCCATGTGCAGATGGAATTGGCGCTGCGCGATATGGAAGTTGAGGTGTTGGACGGAGATATCGTGCGGACGCATCTCTGCAAGGACCTGGGATTCTCGGAGGCGGATAGAAAAGAAAATATCCGGCGAATCGCGCAGGTCGCGCAGATGCTCACTCGCAACGGAAAGATCGTCTTGGTTGCGGCAATTGCACCGTACAAAAGCAGCCGGGAAGACGCGCGATTCGCCATCGGCAATTTCATTGAAGTGTACGTGAATGCTCCGTTGGCCGTGTGCGAGCAGCGCGACCCCAAAGGTCTCTACCATAAAGCGCGTGCTGGAATGATTCACGGGTTCACGGGCATCGATGACCCCTATGAAGCTCCGCCATCGCCGGAAGTGGAATGTTTGACTGGAAGCGAAAGTCCTCAGGAATCGTCCGCAAAAGTGGTCTCTGCAATTCTTGAGTTTCTTTCCCGGTAACTCAGGGCGTCTGCACCGCGGTGTGCGGCGGCGGGGCCGATCCGCCAATTTTCTCGAGAATCGTCTTTGTGATCACGTAAAGCACCGGAATAAAAAACAGATTCAATACGGTCGAAACAAACATCCCGCCAATGATCGTGGTGCCAATGGAGTGGCGGCCTAGCTGACCCGCTCCGCTGGCGAATGCCAATGGCAAAACGCCAAGGATAAACGCGAACGATGTCATCAGAATTGGCCGCAGGCGTAGCTCGGCGGCTTCCATTGCCGCATCCGCGATGGAGCGGCCCTGCTTCCGCAATTGCTCGGCAAACTCCACAATCAGGATCGCATTTTTCGCTGCCAGTCCAATCAACATGACCAGTCCGATCTGGCAATAGACATCGTCGGACAGGCCGCGCCAGGATACAGCGGCCAACGCTCCCAGCACAGCCATTGGCACGGAGAGCAGAATGATGAATGGCAGAATCCAGCTTTCATACAATGCTGCCAGTGTCAGATACACCACCAGGATTCCGAGACCGAAAATGGTTGCGGCTTTCCCGCTGGACTCGATCTCCTGAAGCGCCAAACCGGTCCAGGAATATTGCATCCCGCGAAGCATATATTTTTTCGCCAACTTTTCCATCGCGGCCAGTCCCTGACTGCTGCTGACGCCAGGCGCCGCCGAGCCGTCGATTTCCGCCGAACGAAAAAGATCGTAATGGTTGATCACCTGCGGGCCGGAAGTCCTCGTGACGTCGATCAGGCCGCCCAGTGGGACCATCTGCCCGGTATTCGAGCGCACGTAGAAAGAATTCAGGTCCTGTGCGTTTTGGCGAAAGTTCTTTTCGGCCTGCACATACACCTGATAAGAGCGATTGTTGAAGATAAAGTTGTTCACGTACTGCGACCCCATGTAGACCTGCAGGGCGGCACTGATTTGGCTGATTGGCACATTCAAGACCTGCGCCTTTTGCCTGTCGATGGCCACCTGCACCAATGGATCGTTGGCGGTGAATGCAGTAAACAGGCCGGTCAACTGCTTGTCCTGGCGACTTCCGGCGACAATCTGGTGGGCAACGCTGGCCAGGTTTGTCAGCGTGTTCTGGCCTGTGTCCTGCAGTTCAAATTGAAAACCGCCAAAGCTTCCAAGACCCTGAATGGCTGGAGGCTGAAAGACAATGACCAACCCGCCGGGAATCGCAAACATTTTCCTTTGTAGGCGCGCCGCAATTGCCGCGGAGGAATGCTGAGCGCCTTTACGTTGAGAAAAGGGCTTCAAATTTACAAAAATCATGCCGGCGTTCGATGCGCTGCCGGAAAAGCTGAATCCTGTAATTGCGAACGAGCCTGCCGTTTCCGGAGACTTTGCAATGATTGCCTGGGCCTGGTCGGCCAGCCGATCGGTGTAGGACAACGATGCGCCTGGAGGGGCCTGCACCTGCAGCATCAGCAGTCCCTGGTCTTCCTGCGGAACAAAAGCCGTCGGCACATGGCCGTACATATAAACCGTCGCGGCCAAACCGGCCACGAATAGCAGAACCATCAGGTATCGCAAGCGCAAAACTCGATGGATGCTGCGCGCATAACCGGTCGACATTCCTTTAATTCCGCGTTCGACGGCGGCAAGCAAGCCGTGGTGACGCACCTCGCGGCGCAAGAAAATCGCGGACAGCGCGGGTGAAAGCGTCAGCGCATTGAACGCGGAGATCGCAATCGAGAATGCGATCGTCAGCGCAAACTGCCGATACAGGATGCCTGTGGTCCCAGGGAAAAATGAAACAGGAACGAACACTGCGATCAGCGCGAGAGATGTTGCGATGACGGCGCCGGTCACTTCCTTCATGGCAGCGGAGGTCGCTTCATGCGTGTCCTGCGCGCCTTCGGAAATATGACGCTGCACGTTTTCAATAACAACAATGGCATCGTCCACCACCAGCCCGGTGGCGAGCGTGATTCCGAAAAGCGTCAGCGAGTTGATAGAGAAGCCGAACAGCTTGATGAACGCGAAAGTGCCAATCAAAGATACAGGAATGGTAATGGAGGGAATAATCGTCGCACGCCAATCCTGTAGAAAAAAGAAAATGACGACGATGACGATGATGATCGCTTCCACCAGCGTGATCAGCACTTCGCGAATCGACTCGCCCACTACAGTCGTGGTATCGAAAGCGACCGCATAATGTAAGCCGGGTGGAAAACTCTTCGACAACTTCGCCAATTCAGCCTTGGCCGCTTTATCGACCGTCAATGCGTTGGCATCGCTCAACTGCTGGACACCAATGCCGACCGCGCTCATTCCGTTGTATTTCAGGTCGGTCGAATAAGACTGAGACCCAAGTTCGGCGTGGCCGACGTCCTTCAGCAAAACCAATCCGTTGGGCGAATTTTTTAAGACGATATTGTCGAACTGGGCGGGAGTTGTCAGCCTGCCAATTACATTTACGGCAATCTGATATTGCTGGCTTGGATTGGACGGTGGCGCGCCCAATTGCCCTGCGGGAATCTCCACATTTTGTTGTTGCAAAGCTGTAACGACATCGCTGGCGGTCAATGCGTGCGCCGCCATCTTCACCGGGTCCAGCCATAGACGCATGGCGTACTGGCGCTGGCCGAAAATGATCGTGCTTCCAACGCCTGGAATGCGCTTCAACGCGTCAGAAACGTAGACATCTACGTAATTGCTGATGAACAGATTGGAATACTGGCCGTGGTCCGCGTAAAAGCCGGCGCCAAAGACAAAGTTACTGCTCGCCTTGTTGACCGTGACGCCGAAATTGTTCACTTCAGCCGGCAATTGTCCGGCGGCGCTCGCCACTCGGTTCTGTACGTCGACCGCGGCGATGTCCAGGTTGTATCCGGTCCGGAATGTAACCGTGATCGTGCAACTTCCGTCGTTGCCGCTGCTGGAACTCATGTAAGCCATGCCGGGCACGCCGTTGATAGCTTCTTCCAGCGGTATCGTCACAGCCGACTCAACGCCTTCGGCGCTTGCCCCAATATAGGTGGCTGCAACAGTTACCGTCGGCGGGGCCAGTTGCGGATAGAGCGATACCGGCAGTGTCGGGATGACGACCACGCCAGCCAAAATAATCAGCAGCGCGCAGACGGTGGCAAACACTGGCCGGTGAATAAAAAAATCTACAAACACGTTGAGCTTACCTCTGCCTCGCGAAATCGAACTGCTTCTGTTTTGGCCGCACGATTCAAACGATGTGACCCGGGAATGCGCTTGAAACAGTTATGGAATGGGCTGGACCGGCGCTCCGCTGACCAGAAGCTGCAATCCCGAAACGATGACCTTGTCTCCAGGTTGCAAACCGCTGATCACTTGATACGAATTGCCAATCGTGTTGCCTAGCTGGACCGATTTTTGTACGGCGATATAGTGGCCGTTCTGGTTTTCCGCCACGTACACAAACTGTTGTCCGCCGATTTGCGTCACCGCCAGCACGGGAACTGTCGGCGCGGGCGCGGTGCTCCAGGTCACTACGGCGCGGACCAACTCTGCATTGCGCAGCACGCCGGGCGGCGTATGTACCTTCGCCTTTGCCAGGATCGCCTGCAACGAATTGTCCACCTGCGGGGAGACAAAATAGATCTTTGTATGATCGAGCGTTTTTCCATCGGGCCCGAGGATTTCTACCGGCAGCCCAACGCGCAGCTGCGCGGCCCGGCCCGCTGGAATGTAAATGTAGGCCTCAAGCTGCGTATTTTCGTCCACAGTCGTCAGCACCGTGGTTGGAGAAACGTAGTCGCCGACGTGGACCGGAACATCTCCGACAACGCCGGCGAACGGCGCCACGATGTGAAAGTACGCCAGTTGTTGTTGGGCGGATTTGCGCGCCGCCACATCAGATTCATACGTCGCCCTGGCACTGTTGTATGTTTGATTGGACTGCTGAAACGCCTGCTTGCTGATAATGCCCGCGGAATACAGGGCGCGCTCGCGGGCAATGTCCTTCTGGTTGTATTGGTAAACGGCGAGCGCCTCCTGCTCCGTCGCCTTCTGCTGCGCTACGATCGCTTCCTGCTGGGTTGGATTGATCTCCGTCAGCCGTTGTCCAGCGCGGACTTGCTGCCCGGAGGTAACAAAGATTTGCGTGATATTGCCGCTGACCTGCGGCTGGATAGTCGCCGAACGGCGCGACTCGATCGTTGCGACATAACTGTCGCTTACCGGCACAGGTTTCAATACCACCGTTTCAACTTTTACCGGCATTGCCCGCGGCGTTTGTGCAGGCGCTTTGGCGGAATGTCCGCCACAACCCGCAGCCATGCTGCAAATTCCAACGGTTGCAATTGCGACTATTAAGGCCCTGTTGATTCTGCCCAACTCGAATTCAGCGTCCACCTGGCATCCACCCACTCCACAATTTTCAAAGCCAACAACAGTTCTCAAAACCTCATTCGCGCATGGCCGATCAAAGATGCAGATAACTCTAGCGACCGCTGCCCCCCGCGCATCCGGTTTCGAGGAGACTTCGCTCGGAATGACGAATTTTGTTTAATTTACGAGCCCCTTGGGCTTGCATGACCCAAGCCGGCGATCCATGTGAAAGATGCATCCGAAACATCCACGGATGCAGTTATTTGAAATCATTTTCTCACGTGAGACGATTGCAGCCGGGAGAAGCCGCGAAATGGGTTAAAGCTTGAATGGTCGTCGTAAGCGTCGACGCCCTCGGCTTTTTTCAGCCATCCAACGACCACATATGTAAGCGGCGTGGCAACAATTTCGTAGGTTACCTTCGCAACATACGCCGAAACGATCAACGCCAACAGGGTCATCCGCGGCGCTTTCCCCCAGAACGCGATTAACACCACCGTTGTTGTATCGACTGCCTGGCCCGTAATTGTTGAGCCAACGGTCCGGGTCCATAGCCATTGTCCGCGAGTTAACAGTTTCATCTTCGCCAGGGTGTAGGAGTTGGTGAACTCGCCGGCCCAGTACGCGATCAGGCTGGCGATAACCAGGCGCGGAATGAATCCAAACACAGTGGCGAACGCTTCTTGGTTGCGCCAGCCTGGTGCAGGCGGCAGCGCGACGACAATCGCGCCCATGATGGATAGCAACGCCGAGGCGAAAAATCCAATCCAGATTGCCCGTCTTGATGCGGCATAGCCGTACACCTCAGTAAAAATATCTCCAAAAATGTACGTGATCGGAAACAGCAGTTCCGCGCCGCTTAGAGTCAGCGGGCCGATCTTGCAGATTTTTTGCGCCACCAGGTTGGAGATCAGCAGAACGATGACGAAGATCAGCGTCAGGGTATCCAGATGTTTGAAAGTGCGATTGTTGGGCGCGGGCATCCTGCAATGAAATTATCAGGTGTGCCGTCGTCGTCCCTCGCAAAATCGGCGTTTCACTCCACCAGGGCGTTTACCTAGCTACTCAGCACTTTCGGTACTATGCATCCGGAGGCGCGAACGGACGGAGCGCATGTTTCCGGCCTCTCTCCGCTACCGATAGCGCGTGCCGGAACTTTTGGCCTGCAATTGTCTGCAACAAACCCACTAGTTTGCAGTTCTTTCCGTGGGGAAGTTCCTCCTGCGCAATCCCAAGTAATTTCTGCCAATCGTGCCACTCTCCGATCGCATCCTTTATTTCGCCTAATGTCTCGATCAACTGGCTGTCGCTAGGGTCGTCCTCCATCTGCAGAATGTAACGTAGTTCCTTCACCTTTAGCCGATACAGATGCAGGTTTTCTCTGATGAGGCGTGAGGCACCCCCTAGTTCGCGTTGCAGCTGGAGTTCGGAGATCATCGCCTCCGCCGGCGCTGCCTTGTCCGGAGTATCTTTTTCGGCGAGCTTTCCTAGCTTGGCCTCGACGCCCTTCAACCTACGCAGAAGCGCAGCACGATTTTCGACGGTGAGCGAGTGCAGTTGCCGGCTCCTTCGAGCGTGTTCCGCGCCCAGATGTTCCAGCAGTTGGACCAGACAAGGTCCTTCGTTTTTCATCCGCACGTTAGCCACATGCCCGGTCAGCACATCCAGGTCGCGCACCTTACCAGCCTTACGCCGAAGTTTCTCCAACTCACGCAGCAAGCGCCGCTCATTCTGCGAAGAATCAAGCGCCAGTGCCCGCAGCGCCGACTGAACTCGACGAGTATGCGTACGCAATGAATGAATTTCTTCCGGACCAGGTCGTTTCGGCGTCCGCTTTAGAAAGTTTCTTAGCTTGCGAATGTCTTTTTGAACTCTATCGAAGTTGAATGCCATGGTCGCCAATGATTTTAAAATGAAGTATTGATTTGCAGGCTCTCCGCGCAAATCGAGTTTCTTGCTTCTGTTTCGGAGTCTTAATGCTTTCCAGTTTCGTCTGCTTAGGATGCATGGCCCCCTGCATCGGAAGCTCAAAAAGAAATTCGGTTCAGCTATTTTTCTTTGCATCTGTACCATTGTGAAAGTGACGGCGTGCTTGGGCGTGTTTCATGAACTTGCTTTGTATCAGGGCACGGCTTAAGCCGTGC